>JAYUHJ010000483.1:0-7214 GCA_043767065.1 Hyphomicrobiales bacterium
CGCGTGAACGGCCAGATCACAGTGATCAAACTACAGAAGACCAAATGAAACGCGCGGCACTTCCGGAGGACAAGGAAATCACCGCTGCCGACCGCTTGATCGTCGAATCGCCGACCGGGGAAGGTATCGTTCTTATCCGCGCTTTCGTGCGCGAGCACGGCGAGCGCGAAGCGGTGCTCGCCCAGCTGATCGAAGACAGAATGAGCAAGAAGTCGTGACTCCGTATCTTATGTGCTAGAATGCATTGAAGGGATTTGAGACCATGAAAATCAAAGCCATCGTCCACGAGGCAGAGGAAGGCGGCTTCTGGGCCGAAGTGCCGGCCATTCCCGGCTGCGCCACCGAGGGCGAGACCCTCGACGAGTTGATGAAGAACCTCGAGGAAGCCATCGAGGGTTGCCTTTCCGTGGACGTCGCGCCGCCCAAGGCCGGCGCCAAGGACCGCATCGTCGAGGTCGTTCTTTGAAATCAATGCCGGGGCGCGAACTCGCGCGCCTCGTCGAACGCCACGGCTGGCAGTTGCTTCGCGTTGCGGGCAGTCATCACATCTACGGCAAGACGGGCAGCATCGTCCGCCTTTCGATTCCGATTCACGCCAACCGGCCGCTCAAGACCGGGTTGCTGCGGCACTTGCTGAAAATGGCGGAGATTCCGGAGAACGAATAAGCGGGCGATGACGGGTGTAAGCCCCTCGACCCCCTCTCTGCGTTCGGCCCGGACTGACGGGAGAATGAAAATCGGGCATGGTGGGCACCGCCCACTACTTTGAAAAAGCCCGCGCCGCGGCAGCGGCCGGAGCTTGAACGTCGCGCCCATTGTCACTGCGGAAAGTGAACCGTAGGCTGCGCGTCAGGGAGGAACAAGCCATGCTCAAAATAACGCGAGAGGGAAATCCGAATCTGTTGCGCCGCTCCTTGCTGGTCGGAGGCGCCGCGAGCTTGTGCATGCCGCGCATCGCTTTCGGTCAGGCACCGCAGGTCGTGCGCATCGGCGTGCCGACGAAAACATATTTTCCGACCATCATCGTCGAGACCGCGCTCCGCCAGAAGCTGTTCGAGAAGGAAGGCGTCAAGGCGGAAATGACGATCTATCGCAGCGGCGCCGAGGGCTTCGAGGCGCTCGCGGCCGGCGCCGCGGATGTCGTGTTCAATTCGTCGTCGAGCGTCGCGGGCGGCCTGAAGAAGGGCGTCAACGCGCGCTGCGTCGCCAATGGCGGGCTCGGCTATTACGGCTGGCACCTGGTGGTGAAGCCGGATTCGCCGATCCAGAAGGCCGCCGATCTGGCCGGCAAGAAGGTGGGCATCACCTCGGCCGGCTCCGGCTCCGATATTTTGGCGCGCTGGGCGATGAGCAACTTCAAGATCGAGTTCACGCGTGTGCCGGTCGGCGGCGGCGGGCTGGTGCCGAATCTGTTGACCGGCAACATCGACGCCACCGTGCTCTATTCGCCGCTCACCTTCCAGGTCATGCAGGCCAACCAGGCGCGCTCGATCCTCGATTTCGGCGCGGCGGTGCCCGAGCATTCGACCGGAAGCTGGATCGCCACCGACAAGGTCATCCGCGAGCGTCCGCAGGCCCTGCAAAAGGCGCTCAACGGCATCTATGGCGGGCTCGCGTTCCTGCAGGATCCGAAGAACCGCGCGGCCGCGATCAAGCTGATCGCCGAGATCGACGAAATCACCGAGGCGGTCGCGGCGGCCGAGCTCGACTACAGCATCATGAAGCTGTCGAGCAACGGCGAGTTCCGCAAGGACTGGATGGAGCGCTCGCTGGAAATGGCCAAGCTGATCGGCATGACGGACTTGGCGCCGGTCGACGAAATCTATGTGAACACGTTCCGGCCGGTGCCGACCGCGTGAGGCCGCGCGGTCGTCGTCCATGAGCCGCTCGCAGATCATCGGTACGCGGCTGGCGCTGCTCGCGCTGGTGCTCGGCGCGTGGGAATTCCTGCCCCGTTACGGCATCGTCAACCCGCTGCTGCTGCCGCCGCTCAGCGACGTGCTGGCGATGCTCGGGAATCTGCTCGGCCGGCCGCAGGTGCATGAAGCGATCGGCACCACGGCGGCCGAGGTGCTGGTCGCCTTCGTGATCGCGGTTCCGCTCGGCGCCGCGCTCGGCGTGCTGATCGCCGAGAGCGAGTATCTCGGCGATATCTTCAAGCCGGTCATTTTCTACGTGTTCAGCGTGCCGAAGTCGATCTTCCTTCCGATGTTCATCCTGGTGTTCGGCATCGGCTTTCAGCAGAAGGTCGCCTATGCCGCCTTCACCACGACGTTCGTCGTGCTGATGAGCGCGATGGCGGCGGTGGAGTCGGTGAAGGCGGAGCACGTGCTGGTCGCGCGCTCCTATGGCGCCAGCCGGCCGCAGATTCTGCTGCGCATCTATGTGCCGAGCATGATGCCGATCCTGCTGGAGACGCTGCGCATCTCGATGATCTTCAACTTCACTGGCGTCATGATCGCCGAGATGTACGCCTCGCGCACCGGGATCGGCCATCTGATCGCCGGCTGGGGCGAGAATTTTCAGATGCCGCAACTGTTCGCCGGCGTCATCATGCTGGCCACGGTTGCCATCCTGTTCAACGAGACGGTGCGATTTCTGGAAGTCCGATGCAGCACGTGGCGAACCTGAACCGCTCGCACGAACGGGCCGACGAGGTCGCGATCGAGGTCGCGAATCTCGGCCACGTCTATGCCGGCCCGGACGGCGGCGTGCCGGCGCTCGAAGACATTTCCATGAATGTCGGCGTCGGCCACTTCGTGGTGATCGTCGGGCCGAGCGGCTGCGGCAAGACTTCGCTGTTGATGATGCTGGCCGGTTTACGCGCGCAAAGCGAAGGCTCGGTGTTGTGCTACGGGCGCCCGATCCCCGATCCCGATCCCGAGCGCGTCGGCGTCATCTTTCAGGAAGCCAGCCTGTTTCCCTGGCTCTCGGCGCTCGACAATATCGAGTTCCCGCTCAGCCTGCGCGGCGCCCCGCGCGAAGAGCGCCGCCGTCGCGCCGAGGCCATGCTCACGCTGGTTGGCCTCGACGGCTTCGGCGCGCGCTATCCGCACGAGCTTTCGGGCGGCATGAAGCAGCGCGTCTCCATCGCCCGCGGCCTGGTGCAGGACCCGCCGGTGCTGCTGATGGACGAGCCGTTCGCCGCGCTCGACGAGCAGACCCGCATGACCATGGGCCACGAGCTGCTGCGCATCTGGAACACCACGCGCAAGACCGTGGTGTTCGTCACCCACAGCCTGACCGAGGCGGTGTATCTGGCCGATGAAGTGCTGGTGATGTCGGCGCGGCCGGGAAGGATCATCGACCGCATTCCGATCACGCTACCCCGCCCGCGCACCTATGAAATGATGGCGACGGACGTGTTCGGAAAGCTGCGCGACCGCATCTGGCAGCAGATCCGCAAGGCTTCGTGAGGCAAACCATGCGACGCCCCGCCCCCGCCAATGTCCGCTGGATGATGCTGATCACGGTGCTCGTGCTGTGGGAGCTGGTGCCGGCCACCGGAATCATCCCGGAGCTGTTCCTGCCGTCGCTGTCGAAAACGCTGACGGTGCTCTACCAGGAGCGGCAGATCTATTTCGCAGCGCTTCTGGTGACGCTCTACGAGGTGTTCTTCGCGATGCTGATCGCCTGCGGCGGCGGGATTCTGGCGGGCGCGCTGGTCGGGGGCCTGACGCTGTTGCGCAATCTCCTGCTGCCGGTGTTCTCCAGCCTCTATGCGGTACCGATCGTGATCCTCTATCCGATCATGACCGCCTGGTTCGGCGTCGGCTCGGAATCGAAGATCGCGTTTGCCGGGATTTACGCTTTCTTCCCGGTCATGCTTTCGACCGCGGCCGGCATCCGCACCATCGATCCGCAATTCATCCTGGCCGCGCGCAGCATGGGCGCGACGCTGCCGCAGCAGATCACCCGCGTCATCATTCCGGCTTCGCTTCCGACCGTGTTCACGGGCCTAAGGCTGGGCGGCGCGCTCGCCATCATCGGCGTGGTGGTCTCGGAAATGCTGACCTCCGCAGCAGGCATCGGGTACCTCGTGACCCTCAACCGGACCATCCTCGAGAGTCCGCGCGTTTTCGCCGCGATCCTGATGATCCTCGTGCTTGCGGTCGCCTATTATATGCTGGCGCGCGCGATCGAGCGCCGCATGGTGGTCTGGCAATCGGCGGGCCGGCAGCAGAAAGTATCCGCGCGCGACGCTGCGGCCGGTGTCCCCGTGCCGGCGGCGGCCTGAACACTAGAAGGAGCCTTGATTTCAATGCCCCCGAAAATCTTGCCGACCACCGTCGTCGGCAGCTACCCGCAGCCAGACTGGCTGGTGAATCGCGAGCTGCTGGCCAAGGTGGTGCCGCGCACGCGCATGAAGGAAATCTGGCGTATCCCGGAGCCCTATCTCGAACAGGCGCAGGATGATGCGACGGTGGTCGCCATCCGCGACATGGAACGCGCAGGGATAGATATCATCACCGACGGGGAAATCCGCCGCGAGAGCTATTCCAACCGGTTTGCCACGGCGCTGGAGGGTCTCGATCTCGATAACCCCGGGCAGGTCAAGACCCGTTCGGGCGCGATGACGCCGGTGCCGCGCGTCGTCGGCAAGCTGCGCCGCACGCGCCCGGTGGAGCTGCGCGACATGGAATTCCTGCGCAAAAATACGGAGCTGCCGGCCAAGATCACGCTGCCGGGCCCGTTCACCATGGGGCAGCAGGCCAAGAACGAGTTCTATCGCGACGAGGAAGAGATGGCGATGGACTTCGCCGCCGCGGTGAACGACGAGGCGCGCGATCTGGAGAAAGCGGGCGCCGACGTCATCCAGCTCGACGAGCCATGGGTGCGCAACAATCCCGAGGCGGCCAGACGCTACGCCGTCAAGGCGATCAACCGGGCGCTCCTTGGCCTCAAGGTGCCGACCGTGGTGCACATCTGCTTCGGCTACGGCATGGTCGTGCCGGGCGAGACCAAGCCGCACGATTACGCGTTCCTAGGCGAGCTGGTGGATACGACCGCGGAGCAGATCTCGATCGAATCCGCGCAGCCCAAGCTCGACCTCGGCGTGCTGAAGGAGCTCAAGGGCAAGAAGATCATGCTCGGCGTGCTGAATCTGGCGGACTTGAACGTCGAGACGCCCGCGCAGGTGGCCGAGCGTATCCGCCAGGGCCTCAAATATGTGGCGCCCGACATGCTGATTCCGGCGCCCGATTGCGGGATGAAATACCTGCCGCGCGACGTCGCCTTCGGAAAGCTGAAGGCGCTGGCCGAGGGGGCGGCGATTGTGCGGAAGGAGATTTCGTAGTCGGGCTGTTGCGCAGACTGGCCTGTAGGGCAGTTCGGGGTAGCGCGCTGGCGCGGTGCTTCGGCTACGGTAGTATGGCGCCATGGGCAGGGACTCGCGCTTCTGGTACCTGTTCGGCGGTATCTGGCTGGTGGTCGGCGTAGGCTTCGTCGCCGCGAGCCTCGGCGTGAACCTGTTCGCCGACCCGGATCAGCTCAAGGGCGGCTCGCCTTGGCTGTTCGCAGCGGCGGGCGTCGTCGCAGCCATCGCAGGCGGAGCAATCATCTATTTCGCCCGCAAGGCCGCCGCGCGCGATCGGCACCTAATGCAGTCCGGCGTCCAGCTCACGGCCACGGTGATCGATATCCGGCGAAGCATGATCGACATCAACCGCCAGACCCGTTGGCACGTGGTCTATCGCTATGAGTACACCAAGGGCCGGCCGCTCGAAGGCAAGAGCCGTGCGTTTCCCGGCGAGGCGGTCTGGGCGTTCAAGCCGGGTGACAAGGTGCTGATCAAGGTCGACCCGGGAAAGCCGGAGGAAAGCCTGTTTCTCGGCGCGGCGTGAAAGTTGCCGCGCCCTCAGTTCTGCGCGCGTCGCAGCGTGAGCGAGATGCGGTTGGTATAGGAACCTGTTGTCTCCTCAAAGCTCGACCGGAACGTGCCGTCCCCTGCCGCTCTTGGGCTTTGCAGAGTGCTCTTGAACGGCGGCCATTCATGAATGCTGTCGCCGCTGTATACGTAGCCTCCGAGCGGACAATCTTTCCGCGGAGCCGGCCCAACCACCGGATCGACCAACTGGATCGACATCACCTCGGCGCCTGGCGTATACGAGCCGACCAGTTTGCCGCGTAATTTGTTTGGGATGGTGACCTCCCAATCGCATTGGTTGGGGGGACGGTGCCAGAGTTTTTGAAGCTACGGTTTCCAACCAGTGAGCCGGTCAAGTTGCCCTGTCCATCGTATTCCAAGACGATGTCCATGCGGTCTATGATGGTCAGTCTCACACCCGAGGTCACACCCTCGCTGTTGAACTCAAGCGTCCCGTACCAGTCGCCGGTCGGGAACTCACCGATGTCGAAATCGGAAAGGTTGACGAAATCCTCGGCGATGGCGCGCAGCCGCACGATCGGCGGCGGATTTGACGGCACCGTGTAGGTGAGCACCAAGGTGCGCGGTTCCGGCTGGCCCTCGCAGGTCGGACGAATCACGGGCGGGTAATCCTGGGCGCCGACCAGCGCGTCGCCGCCGGGATTTTGCGCAATGAGTTGGATGCGCTGGATTCCAGTTTGCCAAGTCGTGGCGTCATCGCGCGCGACCATCGTGACCTTGATCAGGTCGTTGGGCTTCACCTTGGTGCCCTTGGGCGGAACCGAGCTGGTGTGCAGCTTCGGCGGTTCCTTGTCCTGCATCCGGTCGTAGTCGACCTGGACATCATCCTTGCTTCCGATTTCTCCGCTAAACTCGGTCCGAATGGACGGGAGCTGTTGCTCGACAATGGTTCTAATCACGTCTCGGCGCGCAGCAGCCAACGCCGCCTGGAAGAGTGGGTCGCCTCGCTTCACGATGACCTTGAATTTGGCTTGCTGGGGACACCCACGCGGATTGATCGCTTGCGCGGCCGCTTCTCTGAGCTTCTGTTCCGCGCCCGGCCTCAGGTCGACGGAATCGCCGGGCATAAACAAGTCGCCGAGCGAGACCGGCCCCGCAGTTCCCGGGGTTTGCGCGAAGGCGGAGCCGGTCGGAGCAAACGAACTCACACCGCCAATTGCGAGCACGGCGAACGATGCGGCGAGCGCCACGGCAATCGCTCTTCCCGGTGCGCAGCGCCGTGTCTCGGCCCCGCTGCCGATGATCCGGCTGGAACGAATGAGGCGTGTCATACGGCCCACCCTCTATTGCGGCTTCACCTCGAACACCTCGGCGTCGTCGATAAACC
>JAYUHJ010000484.1:0-7194 GCA_043767065.1 Hyphomicrobiales bacterium
CTCGAACTTGCCTTGCAGCCCGAGAACGAGCGCGAGATTCTGATTCACGCGCGGATCGGCGCCACCGCGTGCGGCGGCGCGCTTCAGCGTCGTCTCGGCGCGGGGCAGGTCTTTGGCAAGCATGTAGGATAGGCCGAGATTCGAAAGAATCGCCGGCTCGTCGGGCGCGATCTTGAGCGCGGTCTCGTAGTAGCTCCGCGCCTCGGTGAAATTGCCCATTTGATCGAGGACGGCGCCCTGCGCGTTCAGCAAGCGCCAGTCCGGCTGATCGGGCGTGTGCGCCTTGGAGAGCACCTCGAGCGCCTGTTGATAACGCCCGGCATCGGCCAGCGCGCGGCCGTAGTCGGCAAGCACTGCTTGGCTCTTGGGGTTCATGATCGAAGTCTGCTGCAGCACCGCGACGGCCTGTGCGCGTTGGCCGCCTGCGCGCAGCGCGCGGGCATAGGCGATGGCGGCTTCCGGATTTTTGGGGTCGGCGCGGTATTTTGCGCCAAGTGCTTCGACGTTGTGGCGCCCGGGCGCATCGGGGCGGGTGGGCACCGAGCCGGTGATGTCGCCGAGCTTACCCGCGCAGCCGCCCAGCATCGCTGTGAGCGCGAGCGCAAGGATCGTCGCGGACGCGCCGAAGCGGCGCTCGGTCACGCGGCACGGATGGGACGCCATAAGCAACTCCCGCCGGGCGCATCCCGGTAGGGCCAGCAATAGTTCGTTAACCCTAATGAGCGGTTAAGGCCGGAAAGGCCCGCTCGGCGTGCGCTTCCGGGGGGCTCGTTATGCGTGCTAATGGGCGACCGCAGGATCATACCCCCTTGGCCTCGCCCCTCCATGCCGCCTTCGCCGCCCCCGGGAGTTCACCCGGCGCCAAGCCTATCTGGTGCGTCGATACGGAGAGCTGGCCGGCACGGCGCAATGCGCTGCCCGCTTATGCCCGCGCCTTTGCCGAAGATGCCGGTTTCAAGCCCGAGGCCGGGCACTATCTCCTCGTTCCCGGCAAAGAGGGAATTGCCGGGGTCCTCTTTGCACTTGATCGGGCTTCGAAGCGCGATGCGGATCGCTTCATGGTCGGCAAGCTCGCCGGCGTGCTGCCGGAGGGTATCTGGCGTTTCGCCGTGCCGCCGCCGGACGCGCGTTTGGGAGCGCTTGCGTTCGCGCTCGGCCGCTACCGGTTCGATCGCTACACCAAGAAGAAATCGAAAGACGCGAAGGCGCCGCGACTGGAGCTGCCCAAGGGGGTCGACGGCGCGGACCTCACGCGCATCGTCGAGGCGGTCTATCTCGTACGCGACCTCATCAATACGCCGGCCAACGATCTCGGCCCGGCCGAGCTCGCCGACGCCGCGCGCAGGCTCGCCGCGCGGCACGGGGCCAAGATCAGCGTCGTCGCAGGCAACGCGCTCAGGAAGAATTTTCCACTGGTGAGCGCGGTGGGACAGGGAAGCGCGCGCGGGCCGCGGCTCGTCGATTTCGTTTGGGGCAAGCCGAAGCATCCGAAGGTCACGCTGGTCGGCAAGGGCGTCGTGTTCGACACCGGCGGCCTCGACATCAAGCCCGATAGCGCGATGCTGCTGATGAAGAAGGACAAGGGCGGTGCGGCGCAGGCGCTCGGGCTTGCGCATATGATCATGGACGCGAAGCTCAAGGTACGGCTGCGCGTCATCATCCCGGCGGTCGAGAATTCGGTTTCCGGCACCGCGTTCCGGCCGGGCGACGTTTTTCCGAGCCGCAAGGGCATTTCGGTCGAGATCGGCAACACGGACGCGGAGGGCAGGCTGATCCTTGCCGATGCCCTTGCGCTGGCCGACGAGGAGGCGCCGGACCTGCTGGTCGATTTCGCGACGCTCACGGGCGCCGCACGCGTGGCGCTCGGGCCGGAATTGCCGGCGGCCTTCACCGAAGACGACGCACTCGCCGCGGAGCTCATGCGGTACGGCGCCTCCGAAGCCGATCCTTCCTGGCGCCTGCCGCTGTGGTGGCCCTATGCCGCGACGCTGGATTCGAAAATCGCCGACACCAACAATATTTCCGGTGGGCCGTTCGCCGGCGCAATTACCGCGGCGCTGTTCCTCTCCCGCTTCGTCGAGCGCGCGAAGTCGTGGCTGCATCTCGACCTCTATGCTTGGAACGCGAAGGAACGGGCGGGCCGGCCCGAAGGCGGCGAGGCGCAAACGATCCGCGCGCTCTATGCGCTGCTGGCGTCGCGCTACCGCTGAGCTTGCAAATCTTTCAGCCGAGGGGAACAATACGCCTCCGAAACGAATTCCGGAGGCGCCTTTGGCGCTCGAACTCCGCCCCTCGCAGGCGCTGAGGCTCTTGCACGACATCGCGCTCGAGCAGGTGCGCGACGGCGAGCCCGATCTTTCGGCGCGGCAACTTGCGATCCTGCTGACGGTGTATCTGGAAACGCCGCCGCACACGGTGCGCGGGCTGGCGCAGAAACTCGGCGTCACCAAGCCCGTGATTACGCGCGCGCTCGATACGATGGGCCGGCTGGAAATAGTCACCCGCCGGCGCGACGAGAGCGACCGCCGCAACGTCGTCGTCCAGCGTACGGTGAAGGGTGCGCTCTATGTGGAGCGGCTCGCCGATGTGATGATCGCCAAAGCCAAGGGACTGCCAATATGAGCGCAAGCCGCCTCGACCCACGAGTGACGCCAGCGCGGCAAGATCTTGCGGCCGCCCATCTGCGCGGTCAGGTGCAGGCGGCTCGCTTCGTCGAGGGCACGCTTAAGCGCATATTCGCGCCGGTGGTTAGCCTGCGCCAGGCGCCGCGCCCCGACGCAGAGATTCAGACCGAAGCCCTCTTTGGCGAGCGGGCGACGATCTACGAAACGACCGAGGAGGGCTGGGCCTGGGGTCAACTCGAGATCGACGGCTATGTGGGCTGGTTGTCCGCGAACGCGCTCACCGAGCTCGGCCCGCCGCCGACGCACCGGGTCGCGGCACTCGGCACCTTCATGTTCGCGCGGCCCGACATCAAGACGGTGCCGGCGGCCGCTTTCCCGTTCGGATGCCGGTTCGCGATCGCGCGCGAGGAGGACAAGTTTGCAGTCAGCAACGAAGGCGGCTTCATTCCGTTGCAGCATCTGGTTCCGCTCGGTCACCGCGAGCCGGATTACGTCGCCACCGCGCGCCGCTTTCTCGGCGTTCCCTATCTCTGGGGCGGGCGCTCGTCGCTCGGGCTCGATTGTTCCGCGCTGGTGCAGCTCGCGCTGCAAGCGGCAGGTATCGAATGTCCGCGTGACAGCGACATGCAGGCCGGCCTCGGGAGCGCGGTCGATTTCGGCGGGGATTTCTCGAAGCTCAAGCGCGGCGACCTGGTCTATTGGCAGAGCCATATCGGCTTTGCTGCCGGCGAGGGACGTTTCCTGCACGCCAACGCCCATCACATGGCGGTGGCGGAGGAGCCGCTCGAGGAGGCTGTCATGCGAAATCGACGCTTAGGACTCGAAATCGCTCAAGTCCGTAGGGTTGCGTAGCAGCCGAGCGAGGCAAAAAAAGATTACGGCCTTGCTGCAAACATCTCGCGAGAGGTTCTATTGAACTCCGCAATGTACTGACCGAAGGTCATTGCATTGACGAAACCGCGTAACGCGGCGTGGAAATTCTGCGAACTCATACTTTCTCGCGTCAAGTCTTCGACAACTTTGTTCAATTCGATGCGGATGCCCTTAACTTTCTCGACGAAGGACGCGATTACGGCGACCGGGTTCTGTTCGCGTGAGAGAGCAACAAATTCTTGCCACTGCTCGCTCTGAAAGGCGATCGTTTTTGCCTTTGTGATCTGGGCATTCAAGGCGTCGTAGTTGAATTCTTTTAGTATCTTTTTCGCCTGGTCCGAAACAGGTAGCGGCCTGATCGACTCCAGCAATGCTTCGTACAGTTCGAGCGTTTTGTTGATGTTCCATAGGGCGTCGCGCGCGTTCTCCAAGGCCGCGCGTCCAATTCCGATATTTTCCCCATTCTCTGCTTCGGCGGCAGCGAAAGAAGTATGACCGAGCGCCTTAAAGAAATGGTGCGATCTGACCTCGATCATGCGATCGATGTAAGCCGGCTTTTGTGTATAGGTGAGGCCCATTGCATACGTCCTTATTCGCGGCTTGCGCGTTGAAAAGACCACTACCGTTGCGAGTTATTTCGAGGGCTTGCCGACGGCGCTAGTGGTGGTTGCCTTGCCCTTTTCAGCCTTATTGCCACCTTCGACCGCGCGTCCGTCGCTGCCGTAAAGTTCTCCCAAATAGTTGCAGATTAAGCACATTTTTTCGCCTCCCTCAGATTTAGCAAGTCAAAGCTTGCATACCATCCAAGACGAGTCAACTATAAATTGTATCCAATAATAACTCTCGCAATGAGAGCATGCCTTCGGATAGCTATCCGGGTCGAACCGTACTCCGGGGATGCGAGCAGGTCGGCGGGAGTGGGTACGAGAGGAATTACTGCGCCACTGCGCCATCGCCGGCGGCTTCGAGCTCGAAGGCGGCGGCCAGCAGCGCGCGGGTGTAGTCGGATTTCGGCCGCTCGAAAATCTCGCGCGCCACGCCCTGTTCCACCACCTTGCCGTGGCGCATCACCACGACCTGGCTCGCAAGCGCAGCCACGACCTTCAGGTCGTGGCTGATGAACATGTAGGTCAGATCGTGCTTCTTCTGCAGCGCGCGCAACAGATCGACAATCTGCGCCTGCACCAGCATGTCGAGCGCGCTCGTGGGCTCGTCGAGCACCACGAAGGTAGGCTCCAGCACCATGGCGCGTGCGACCGCGATCCGCTGGCGCTGGCCGCCGGAGAATTCGTGGGCGTAACGATGACGCGTTTCGGGGTCGATACCGACGTCCCGGAGCGCGGATACAACGCGCGCGTCCCGCTCCAACTCGCTGATGTTCGGATGATGCACGCGCAGGCCCTCGCCGACGACGTCGGCGATCGACATGCGGGGTGAGAGCGAGCCGTAGGGGTCCTGAAACACGACCTGCATCTCGCGCCGCAATGGCCGCATGGCGCGGAACTTCAGCCCTTGCACGGATTTGCCCATGAACACGATCGGGCCTTCGCTCGAGATCAAACGCAAGAGCGCCAGCCCCAGCGTGGTCTTGCCCGACCCGGATTCGCCGACGACGCCGAGCGTTTCGCCGCGGCGGATCGCAATCGTGACCCCGTCCACCGCCTTGATGTGGCCGATGGTCCGCCGCAACAGGCCGCGGCGGACCGGGAACCAGATGCGCAGGTTGTCGGTCGAGACCATGATCGGTGCGCCGGGATGCGGTGGCGGGGGCTCACCCTTGGGCTCGGCGGCGATCAGCGCCTTGGTGTACTCGTGCTGCGGTCGCGCGAACAATTCGGCGACCGGGCCTTGTTCGACGATCTTGCCCGCGCGCATCACGCACACGCGCTCGGCGACCTTCTTCACGATGCCGAGGTCGTGGGTGATGAACAGCATGGCCATGTTCAGGCGCTGCTGTAAGTCTTTGAGAAGTTTTAGAATTTGCGCCTGCACGGTGACATCGAGCGCGGTCGTGGGCTCGTCGGCGATGAACAGGTCGGGCTCGTTGGCGAGCGCGAGCGCGATCATCACGCGCTGCCGCTGGCCGCCGGAGAGCTGGTGCGGGTAGGCGTTGAGCCGCGATGCCGGGTCGGGGATGCCGACGTCGGCGAGTAGCTCGATCACGCGCTTCCGCGCAGCGGTATTCGAAAGCCCGCGATGCACCGAGAGCACCTCGGCGATCTGCCGCTCGATGGTGTGCAACGGATTGAGCGAGCTCATCGGCTCCTGGAACACCATCGAGATCTCATTGCCGCGCACGGAGCGAATGTCGTTCTCGGCAAGCGCGAGAAGATCGCGGCCTTTGAACAGAACGCGGCCGGAGGGATGCGAAGCGGCGGGATAGGGCAGCAGCTTCAGGATCGAAAGCGCGCTCACCGATTTGCCCGATCCGGATTCACCGACCAGGGCGACGGTCTCGCCTTTCTTGATGTCGAACGAGATGCGGTCGGCCACGAGCGTTTCGCGCCCGTCCTGACGGAAAGCGACCGAGAGGTTCTCGACCTTGAGCAGCGGATCGGTCGAGGCGCTCATGCGAAGGTTTTCCGGGGATCGAAGGCGTCGCGCACGGCCTCGCCGACGAAGATCAGGAGCGAAAGCAGGATCGCGACCGTGAAGAAGCCGGCCAGACCGAGCCAGGGCGCCTGAATGTTGGATTTGCCTTGCGCCAGCATCTCGCCGAGCGAGGGCGAACCGGGCGGCAGGCCGAAACCGAGAAAGTCCAGCGCGGTCAAGGTCATCACCGAACTCGAAAGGATGAAGGGCAGGAAGGTGAGCGTCGCGACCATGGCGTTCGGCAGCAGGTGGCGGAACATGAGCACGATGTTGGAGACGCCGAGCGCGCGCGCGGCCTGCACGTATTCGAAATTGCGCGCGCGCAGGAACTCGGCTCGCACCAGGCCCACCAGTGCAACCCACGAGAACAGCAGGAGAATTCCCAACAATACGAAGAAGCCCGGCACCAGCACCGAGGAGATGATGAGCAGCAGATACAGCGCCGGAATCGAGGTCCAGATTTCGATGAAACGCTGAAACAAAAGATCAGTCCAGCCGCCGAAGTAGCCCTGCACCGCTCCGGCGGTCACGCCGATCACTGAGGATATGAGCGTCAGCGCCAACCCGAACAGCACCGAGAGCCGAAAGCCATAGATCAGTCGCGCAACGACGTCGCGGCCCTGGTCGTCGGTGCCGAGCCAGTTCCATTCGAGATCGCGGCAGCCGCGCACGCCCTTCTTCTCGGCGATGGCCCGGCACTGCTCCTCGGTCAGCATCCAGGTCGGCTTCGACGGCGCCGGTGTTGGCAGATCGAGATTGTGGGTAGAGTAGCTGTAGCGGATCGGCGGCCAGATCATGTAGCCGCCTTTCTCGGCGATCAGCTTCTGCAAGAACGGGTCGCGATAATCGGCCTCGGTTTCGAAGTCGCCGCCGAACGCGGTTTCGGTGTAGCGCGCGAATACCGGGAAGTAGGAGCGGCCTTCGAACGAGACATAGAACGGCTTGTTATTGGCAATGAACTCGGCGCCCAGCGTGAGCACGAAGAGAATCAGAAAAATCCAAAACGACCACCAGCCGCGCCGGTTGGCCTTGAAGTTGTGCCAGCGCCGCCGGTTGATCGGCGACAGGTCCACCATGTTGCGCCGGGGCGGCACCACTACGCCCA
>JAYUHJ010000485.1:0-7190 GCA_043767065.1 Hyphomicrobiales bacterium
CCCGCCTCGCTCCCCCGGACAAAGTCCGGGGTCGCTCGGCACCCTCTCCCCCGCAAGCGGGGAGAGGGAATTTCAGCGCGTGCAGGGCGTGGACTTCAGGAACTCGATGGTCTTCAGCTCCCCGCGCATGGCGAAGGTGCCGTAGTCGAGCCGCAGCGCGCGGCTGACCCCATTCTCGTAAAGCTCGAAGCCCAGCACGTAGGTCGGCGTGCGCTCGCCGGTGCCGGGCTCGAAATAGCTGATCGTCACCGGATAGCGCTTGAGCGAGCCGAGCTCGGGCCGCCGCGACGCCTCCTCGAGGTCCTTGTCGCCCGCTACCACCGCGCCGAGCACGGTGAGCGTGTCGTAGATGCGCTTGCCGTCGGGCGAGCCGTCGAAAACCTTGGCCTCGAGCGTCCGTTCGCCCGCCGCCGCAGCGACCAGGAGCTTCCGGATATGCTCGGTGGGCAGCAGGATCTTGCCCTGCAATGTCAGCCGCTCGCTCTTGGGCTTGGTGAGCCGCACCGCGAGGCTGTCCTTGGTCCGGTCGAGCGTGCCGTCGACTTCCTCGCGAATTTCCTGGTCGAGAAAATTCTGCGTCTTGAAGCGGTAGGATTTTGCGTCGCCGTCCTCCCAGGTGATGCTGCGCAAATCGCTGACCGTGCGCTTGCCCTCGCCGCTATTGAGCTCGGTGACCTGCCGCAGCGTGATCGCCCAGCCGGTGCAGGCGCTGCCGGTGACCTCGTAGACGATGCGGCCGCGGGCGCCATCCACTTTCATGCCCGGCTTACTGGGATCGAGCGCGAGCTCGTAGAACGCGCGGTGGGCCGCGAGCGGAATCGATTGGGCGGCCGCACCGGCGGCGCCGAACACGAGCAGCGCCAGCGCCGGCAACGCGGCTAACGGTTTCGCCCTGAAAATGCGCATCGCGATTCCTCCGCCGTCAGTCTAGGTCGCCCGCACCCGCGCGACAATCGCCAAGCCTTGAAGCGTCAAGCCTTGAAGCGTCATGCCTTGAAGCGTCATGCCTTGCACGAATTTACGTGATCGGCCAATGCTTGACGGGTTAAGAGTGGGGCGTAAACGTGAAGCCGGAGGGCTAGATGGCGGGATCGGTAGAGAAAAAGCTGCAGGAGTTGGGGATCGTCCTCCCGACCCCGCCGGCGCCGCTTGCCAATTACGTGCCGGCGGTGCGCACCGGCAACTTACTGTTCCTTTCGGGTCAGGTTTCCGCCATAGCGGGCGGCGAAACGATCAAGGGCAAGCTCGGCGCCGAGGTGGATCTCGCCAAAGGCCAGGCCGCCGCGCGCCTCTGCGCCATTAATCTGCTGGCTCAAGCCAAGGCGGCGCTCGGCGATCTAGACAAGATCAAGCGCTGCGTCCGGCTCGGCGGTTTCGTCAACGCGCTGCCCACCTTCGCGCAGCTGCCGCAGGTGGTGAATGGCGCTTCCGATCTGATCGTGGCCGTGCTCGGCGATGCCGGCCGCCATTCCCGCTATGCCGTCGGCGTCGCCGAATTGCCCAACGATGCGGCGGTCGAGGTCGAAGCCATATTCGAGGTCGCCTGAGTGGCCGGACTCGACTGGCTGACCGCACGGCCCATCGCCCACCGTGCGCTGCATGGCGGCGCGCTGGTCGAGAACACGCTAGGCGCTGCTGCTGCCGCCGTGGCCGCCAACTACGCGATCGAAACCGACCTGCAGCTTTCCGCCGACGGCGAAGTGATCGTCTTTCACGACGATACATTTGATCGCCTGACCACGGCCACCGGCCTGGTGAAAACGAAGACCTTGGCCGAGATAAAAAAGATCGCTTTCAAGGACTCCGGCGAGCGTATTCCCACGCTGGGTGAACTGCTCGCGCTCGTCGCCGGCCGCACTCCCCTGGTGCTCGAACTGAAAAGCGCCTGGGACGGCGATGACCGGCTCGTGGCGCGCGTTGCCACGGAGCTCTTGAGCTACGCCGGCCCGGTCGCCGCCATGTCGTTCGATCCGCGCATGGTCGAGGCGCTACGCAAGCACGCGCCCGGCCTGCCGCGCGGCATCGTGGCCGAGCGCTATTACCGCTCCGCGCACTGGGACAAGATGCCGTGGCTGCACAAGTTCGCGCTCGGCAATCTTCTGCATTTCCTGTCCACCCGGCCGCACTTCGTGGCTTACCGCGTGCAGGATCTGCCCGCCATCGCACCGCTCCTGGCCCGGCACGCACTCGGCATGCCGCTCCTGACCTGGACGGTGCGGACCGAGGCCGAGCGCAAACGCGCCCGCTTCTGGGCGAACCAGATGATTTTCGAGGGTTTCCGGCCCTGACCGGCCCCGTGCGATAATCCCCGCATGAGCGAGAAACTGAGCGTGCGCATCGAGTCTTCGATCGCGGCGATCCCGGCCGCGACCTGGGACGCGTGCGCTTACGGCGCTCCGCTCGAGGCCGGGTCAGAAAACTCTGCGAAGCGACTCCGTGCAACCAAGAATCGCGGCAAATCGGAACCGGAATCTAAAGTACTTGAATCGAACTCTGAACAAGTCGCGCTAAGTGAACCTGTGCCGGATCGGCACAATCCGTTCATTTCGCGCGCGTTTTTGTCCTCGCTCGAAGAGTCGGGCTGCGTTTCCGCCCGCTCTGGCTGGGCGCCGCAACATCTCCTCGTCGAGGACGAGACCGGCACCGTGCTGGCCGCCATGCCCTGCTATCTGAAAAACCATTCGCGCGGCGAATACGTATTCGACCACGGCTGGGCCGAGGCGTTCGAGCAGGCCGGCGGCCGCTACTACCCGAAGCTTCAGGTCTCGGTTCCTTTCACGCCGGTCACCGGCCCCCGCCTGCTGGTCCGCCCGGGGCCAAAAATGGAATCTGCGCGCGAGGCGCTGGTCGCCGGCGCGCTCCAGTTGTGCAAGCGCCGCGGGGCATCGTCGCTGCACATTACCTTCGCCACCGAACCCGAGTGGAAATATCTCACCAAGCTCGGCCTCTTGGCCCGCAACGACTGCCAATTTCACTGGTTCAACGACGGCTACACCAGCTTCGAGGATTTCCTGGCTGCCCTCTCCTCCCGGAAACGAAAGATTCTCAAGCGCGAGCGCCGCGAAGCCCTCGACGGCGTCGAAATTCTCCGCCTCACCGGCAACGAGCTCACCGAGTCCGCGTGGGACGCCTTTTTCGCTTTCTACATGGACACCGGCTCCCGCAAATGGGGCCAGCCCTATCTCAACCGCGCCTTCTTTTCGATCGTCTCTAGCAAGATGGCCGACCGGATCGTGCTCGTGCTGGCCAGGCGTGACGGCCGCTACGTCGCCGGCGCGCTGAATTTCCTGGGCGAGAACACCATCTATGGCCGCTACTGGGGCACGACCGAGAGCCGGCCCTTCCTGCACTTCGAGGTCTGCTACTACCAAGCCATCGAATATGCGATCGAGCACAAGCTCGCCCGCGTCGAGGCCGGCGCCCAGGGACCGCACAAGCTCGCCCGCGGCTATTTGCCGGTGACCACCTATTCCGCCCACTGGATCGCCGATCCGGGCCTGCGCCGTGCGGTCGCCGATTATCTCGCGCGCGAACGCGCGCACGTGGCGGCCGAGAGCGAGGAGCTTGCAGCGCTCGGCCCGTTCCGCAAGGATGCCGCGATCTGACGGGAGGGGGCCATGGCTGAGTACGACAATAACAACCTTTTCGCGAAAATTCTGCGCGGCGATCTTCCCGCCTACAAAGTCTATGAGGACGACAAGGCGCTGGCGTTCCTCGACATCATGCCGCGCGCGCCGGGCCACACGCTGGTGCTGCCGAAAAGCGCCGCGCGCAATCTTATGGACATCGCGCCGGCCGACCTCGCCCACGTGCACCAGGTCGTGCAGAAGGTCGCCAAGGCCGCCATGCAAGTATTCGGCGCCGACGGCATTACGGTCCAGCAGTTCAACGAGAAAGCCGGCGGCCAGGTGGTGTTCCATCTCCACGTCCACGTGATTCCGCGCAAGGAAGGCGTCGCACTGAAGCCGCCCGCGAGCGAGAAGGCCGCACCCGAAGTGCTGGCCGAGCACGCGGAGAAACTGAAGGCGGCGCTGGCTAGCACTTGACTTGGTCATTCCGGGGCCAAGCCCCCGGGTCCGGCCTTCGGCCGGCCCAAGGATAAACTCCGCGAGGAGCCCGGAATCCATAACCACGAACGGCAGATATGGATTCCGGGCCCGCCGCATCCAAGTCGGCTGTAGCCGACTTGGATGCTGAATCATGCCGATCTCGGGTAAACCCGAGATCGGTGCGGCGTCCCGGAATGACGAGAAAAATCGTATGACCCCCACGGCCATCGAGAAATTCCTGCTGTCTCTTCCCGGCGCCAAGCTCTCGATTCAGTGGGGCGGCGAGCGCGTTTTCAAGGTCAGCGGCAAGATGTTCGCCTGGATGGCCCCGCGCAGCGAAAAGCCCCAGCGTATTTCGTTCAAGACGAACGACGACAGTTTTCACATTCTCACGCAAGCCGAGGGCATCCGGCCGTCGCCCTATCTCGCCCGCGCCCATTGGGTGAAGGTTGCGCCGCTCGATGTGATGAAGCCGAACGAGTTCAGGGCCTATCTTTCTCGCGCGCACGCACTCATCGTGTCCAAGCTCTCGAAGAAGAAGCAGGCCGAGCTCAGTGCGCCGCGTACCACCACGCGCCGCCGATCAGCACGATCTCTCCGGCGATCACGCTGAGCAGAAGCGACCGGCGCACGAAGAAGAAAAATCCGAGCCCGACCGCGACCGCCGATAGCCGCACCCCGAGCGGCACCGTGACGAGATCGCCACCCGGAACCAGCACCAGCCGCGCCACCACGCCGGCGACGATCGCGGTGGCCACCGCGCGCACATAGATCAGCCACTCGCTCTCCTCGTCGAGATTTCGCGCCAGCACGACCGCGAGCGAGCGCCAGACTTCGGTCGGCAGGAAGCCGGCGAGCACCACGAGCAAATAGGGCCACAGCGCCCCGTCGAACAGCGCGCTCATTTCCACCTCCGCTTGCGCAGGCGGTGGACGAGCCATGCCGCGGTTCCACCTACGAGCCCGGTCCACAACAGGTCGAGCGTGCCACCATAGACCGCAAACAACGGCGCCAGCGCCAATCCGAAAATCAGCGAGAGCACGTCCACCCGGTCGCGCGCGTTGCGCGCGAGCGCCAGCAGGAACGAAATCGGCGTCAGGAACAGAAGCCCGAGCGCGAGCGGTCGCGGCAAAAATCCGGCGAGCGTAAACCCGGCCACGGTCGCGATCAGCCCGCCGGTGACGAACGTGCCGGCGAAGCCGAAGAAGAACGGAATCCGCGCTTCCGCGGTCAGCGGCGGAAGCAACCGCATGCCCTCGACCCAGGCGCCGATGGCAACGAAATGCGCGGCCAGGAACTGCGCCGCGATGCCGCGCCTGGAGCGCAGCAGGGGCAGGATCGAAACCACCAGCGGCAACAGTCGCGCCGAGGACAGCCCGACCGCGAGCGCGATCACTGCCGCCGGGGTGCCCGCCCCATAGCCCTCGATCAGCAGCACCTGCGCCGGTATCGCCCAGATCAGGATCGTCGAGAGCAGCGCCGCGCCCAGCGGGAAGTTCGCGTCGTGCGCCAGCCCGCCGAATCCGACGAACGTCGCCCACAGCACGTAGCCCTGCTGCGAGCGTATGCCCGCGCGCATGCCTTGCAGGACCCAGTGGCCGTCGCGTGCCAACTCCGACTCCGGCGGCGTGGATCGCTTCACAGCTCCACCCCGACAACTCTGCCTCGCTGGACCCTCCCCCTCACCCGGTCAGGTTCGCTCCCAAACGGTCGCGAACCCTCCCCACCCTCTCCCCCTCCCGCAATTGCGGGAGGGGGAGAGGGAAGAGGGACGCTGAGCGCAAGCGAAGCGTCCCGAGGGTGAGGGGGTGGGTTGGAGTTCATGCGGGCTCGGTTCGGGAGAATGAATTACATCGGCTCAAGACACCCGAACGATTATTTCAGCGCGACCGGTCAGCGCTCTTTTCAATTCGTACGCAGCGGAACCTTCGGCACCGGGCTGCCGGATTTCGGTGAGGACGGGCCGCCGGTGCCGGAACCGCCCGGCTTCTTCGCCTTCGGCTTGGCGCCCAGGCGCCGCGCAGGGCGCTTGCGCTTCGGCTTGGCGACGACCTTTTCCGGCCGCGGCGTGACCGGGCCTTCCGGGTACTCGAACCCGAGTGACTTCTCGCCCTTCTCGTCGATTTTCAAGACGACGCGCACGTGGCCGCCATCCTTGAGCTTGCCGAACAGCACCACGTCCGAGAGCGGCTTCTTGATGTATTCCTGAATGACGCGCGACATGGGCCGCGCGCCCATCTGCTCGTCGTAGCCGTGCTCGATCAGCCACTCGCTCGCCTCGTCGGCGAGATCGATGGTCACGTTGCGGTCGGCGAGCTGCGCCTCGAGTTGCAGCACGAACTTGTCCACCACCCGCCGGATGATCGCCGGCGTCAGATGCGCGAAGGTGATGGTGGCGTCGAGCCGGTTGCGGAATTCCGGCGAGAACATGCGGGTGATCGCCTCGACGTCGTCGCCTTCCCGCTTCGAGCGCGTGAAGCCATAGGCGTTTTTCGCGAGCTCCGACGCGCCTGCGTTCGTGGTCATGATCAGGATCACGTTGCGGAAGTTGACCGGCTTGCCGTTGTGGTCGGTGAGCTTCCCGTGGTCCATGATCTGCAGGAGGATGTTGAATAGATCCGGGTGCGCCTTCTCGATCTCGTCGAGCAACAAGACGCAGTGCGGGTGCTGATCGACGCCGTCGGTGAGCAGGCCGCCCTGGTCGAAGCCCACGTAGCCGGGCGGCGCGCCGATCAGGCGCGAGACCGTGTGACGCTCCATGTATTCGGACATGTCGAAGCGCAGGAGCTCGACCCCGAGCGTAAGTGCCAGTTGCTTGGCCACCTCGGTTTTTCCGACGCCGGTGGGGCCGGAAAACAGATAGGCACCGATCGGCTTTTCCGGTTCGCGCAGGCCGGCGCGCGCGAGCTTGATCGCCGAGGCCAGGGACTCGATCGCCTTGTCCTGGCCGTAGACCACCTGCTTGATCCCGGCCTCCAAGTTGATGAGCACCTGCGCGTCGTCCTTGGAGACGGTCTTGGGCGGCACCCGCGCCATGGTGGCGACGGTCGCCTCGATCTCCTTGATGCCGATCGTCTTCTTGCGCCGGCCCTCGGACACCAGCATCTGCGCCGCGCCCGACTCGTCGATCACGTCGATCGC
>JAYUHJ010000486.1:0-3040 GCA_043767065.1 Hyphomicrobiales bacterium
GTTGCGCTATCTCAAGGTTATCGTGCTGCAATTTCTCAAGGCGCTCGCCCGCTACGCTGCGCTCTGTCAAGAAGAAGGGATCGTCCCGATCGTCGAGCCTGAAGTGCTGATGGACGGCGATCACGACGCCGACACCTGCTACGCCGTGACCGAGCGGGTTCTGAAAACGACGTTCGAGCAGCTCGATCTTCAAAAGGTGCAGCTCGAAGGCATGGTACTCAAACCGAATATGGTCGTCCCCGGCAAGAAGTGCGCGAAGCGCGCATCCGCCGAGGAAGTCGCCGAGAAGACTGTGCGCCTACTCAAGGCCTGCGTCCCCGCGGCGGTGCCCGGCATCGCATTCCTCTCCGGCGGCCAGTCCGACGAAGAAGCAACCGCGCATCTCGACGCTATGAACCGGATCGGCGGCGCGCCGTGGAAGCTCACCTTCTCCTATGGCCGCGCGCTGCAGGCGGCGCCGCAGAAGGCCTGGTCGGGCAAGGCGGAGAACGCCGGCAAGGCGCAACACGCCTTCGCGCACCGCGCGCGCATGAACGGGCTCGCCAGCCTGGGCCAGTGGAAGGCCGAGCTCGAGAAGAAGGCCGCGTAACTTTTCCTGTTGGTCGCTTCGCGTCCCGGGGCCGCTAGCCCCGCAATCGCCCTTTTCACGTGCAGACGTTCGACGCATGGATCGCCGTTCCGGCCCAAACCAAACGCGCCTCGTGCTGGTGACGCCGCCGGTCGCCGACACGTACAAGATCGCGCCGGTGCTCGCCGCCTCCGTCAAGGCCGCCGACGTCGCGGCGGTTCTACTGAAGCTTGCGCCGGGCAAGGACGCCGAGCAGATCATGCGCGTGCACGCACTGGCGCCGACGGTGCAGAACGCCGGCGCCGCGTTGCTCATCGATGGGCGCGTCGATCTGGTCGCCAGAACCGGCGCCGACGGCGCGCATGTTGCCGGCATCGATGCGCTCAAGGCGGCGATGCCGGTGCTCAAGCCCGAATTCGTCGCCGGAAGCGGTGGGCTCGCCACGCGTCATGACTCCATGACAGCGGCCGAAACCGGCGCCGACTACGTGATGTTCGGCGAACCCGACGCGCAAGGACGGCGTCCCGGCTTCGACGCGGTCCGCGAGCGCGTGGCGTGGTGGGCGGAACTCTTTCAAATTCCTTGCGTCGGCTATGCGGCTTCGCTCGCCGAAGCGGGCGAGCTGGCGCGGGCGGGCGCGGACTTCGTGGCGCTCGCGGACTCGATCTGGAACTCTTCGGAAGGCACCGGCGCGCTGGTCGAAGCCATGGAGCGGTTGCGTCAGCGGGAGCCGGCGCGATGAACCGCCCGCTTCGCTCGATCCTGCTCGCAGCTGTCGCGCTCACGCTGCTTGCCGCGAACGCGGCCCAGGCCCAGGCACCGCGCACGAAAGCCAAGCAGCCGGCCGTGCCTGCGGCTCCGGCGGCGCCCGTGATCGATTCCGCCTATGCCGCGTTCCAGCGCGGCGAATATCTGACCGCCTTTACCGAGGCGACCAAGCGTGTCGAGGAAGCCAACGACCCTGTCGCCATGACCCTCTTGGGCGAGCTCTATGTGAATGGGCTCGGCGTCAAGATCGATCCGTCACGCGCCGCCGAATGGTACCGGCTGGCCATCGCGCGCGACAATCGCGAGGCGATGTTCGCGCTCGGCGTCATGCATCTGCAGGGCAAAGGTGTCGCGCTAGACCGCAAGGAGGCGGCGCGCCTGTTTGCTGCCGCCTCCGACCGCGGTCACGCCTCGGCCTCCTATAATCTTGCGGTGCTCTATATCGAAGGCCAAGCGTTCCCACAGGATTACGCGACGGCGGCGCGCTTGTTCCGGGCTGCCGCCGAGCGCGATCTCACCGACGGCCAGCACGCGCTCGCGCTGCTCTACAAGGACGGCCGTGGCGTCGACAAGAACCCGGCGGAGGCCGCGCGCTGGCTTGGTCGCGCCGCACAGCTCGGTCACGTGGCGGCCAAGGTCGAGTTCGCGATCGCGCTCTTCAATGGCGATGGAATCCAGAAGGACGAGACGCGCGCGGCAGCGCTGTTCCGCCAAGCGGCGCTGCACGGAAATGCCGTGGCGCAGAACCGGCTCGCGCGGATTTTGGCTGCGGGCCGCGGCGTCGCCAAGGACCCGATCGAGGCTGGCGCCTGGCATATCCTGGCGCGCGGAAACAGCGTGCCCGATCCGTGGCTCGACCAATTGCTGAACGAGCTTCCCGCGGCGGAACGGGCCGCGGCCGAGAAGCGTGCGCAGGCATGGCGCGATGGTCAGGCCGCCCCGCGCACTTGACGCTACGCAGAGCGGCTTCTACGACAACGCGCAACCTGCATTTGGAAATTCCAATCCATGAAGATCAACGGCAACGAAATCCGTCCCGGCATGATGATCGAGTACGACGGCGGCCTGTGGATCGCGGTCAAGACCATGGCCGTGAAGCCGGGCAAGGGTCCGGCCTATAATCAGGTCGAGGCGAAGAACATCGTCGATGGGCGCAAGCTCAACAACCGCTTCGGCTCCGACGAGAAGGTCGAGCGCTTTCGCCTCGAGCAGAAGGACTTCCAGTACCTCTACCGCCAGGGCGACATGCTGGTGTTCATGGATTCCGACACCTACGAGCAGATCGAATTGTCCGAGGAGTTCGTCGGCGACCGCGCCGCCTTCCTGCAGGACGGCATGAAAGTCACTCTCGACATGCACGAAGAGCGGCCGATCGGCATCAAGCTGCCGGACCAGGTGGTGCTGCAGATCGTGGAAGCGGACGCCGTGATGAAGGGCCAGACCGCGACTTCGTCCTACAAGCCGGCCAAGCTCGAGAACGGGCTTCGCATCATGGTGCCACCGTTCGTTGCGACCGGCGAGAAGGTGGTCGTGGATACGAACGAGATCACCTACATCCGCCGGGCGGAATAGCGCTTTCCACTTTTCCCCTCTCCCCGCTTGCGGGGAGAGGGTGGCGAGCGGCACCGATCTCGGGTTTACCCGAGATCGGCATCTAAAGTGCGCAAGTCGGCAACAGCCGACTTGCGTGCCGCGAGCCGGGTG
>JAYUHJ010000487.1:0-7151 GCA_043767065.1 Hyphomicrobiales bacterium
CCGCTGCTGGCGATCCTGCTCGCGCTCGGTGCGCTCGGCTGGCTCGATTTCCGCCTCAACATGTTCCTGAACGTGATGACACCGCTCATCATGGTGATCAGCTTCTCGGATTCGATGCAGCTCACCTTTTATGCCCGCGACCGGCTGCTGCACGGCGAGAACAAGTTCGAGGCGATGCGCAACGCCATCCTGGTCGTGGGCCCGGCTTGCGTCTTGACCCACGCCACCGCGGGCTTTTCGTTTGCGGCCCTGCTATTCTCCGATTCCCACCTGATCCAGACGTTCGGCGCCGCAGGCCTGGTCGCGACCGTCATCGCCTTCGTCGCCGTGTTGATGCTGGTGCCGCTGTTCGGCGTGCTTTTGATCCGCAAGGAGGAGCACTTCGCCGCCAAGGTGAAGGGCTCCGACGCCGCGGTGGATGCGCTGCGCAAGCTGTGCGGCTTCATCGCCGCGCGCATGGTGCGCCACCCCGGCCTCTACAGCTTGATCAGCGTCGTCGTGATCGGAGGACTGATCGCGGTCTATGCCAATTTGGAGCCGCGCTACCGGCTCGCCGACCAGGTGCCCGACAAGCAGCAAGCGGTCGCGGCCTCGAGCCGTCTCGACGCCAAGCTCACCGGCGCCAACCCGGTCGACGTGCTCATCGAGTTTCCCAAGAACACGGCGCTCTATGCGCCGGAAACGCTGAAAATCATCGCCGACGTGCATGCGATCGTGGAAAAACAGGCCGGCCTCGGCAACGTATGGTCGATCGAAACGCTCCGGCGCTGGCTCGCCGAAAAGGCGGGCCGCTCCGATATCGATACGCTCCGGCAATATGTCGAGATCCTGCCCGAACACCTGACGCGCCGCTTCATCTCGGCCGAGCGGGATTCGGTCGTGGTGTCCGGGCGCATCCCCGACGTCGACGCCAGCGAGCTCCTGCCCGTCATCGAGAAGCTCGACCAGGCGCTCGCGCCTGTACGCGCGCAGAACCCGGGCTTCCGCCTCTCGGTGACCGGTCTATCGGCGATCGCCGCGCGCAACAGCGCCAGCATGATCGGAAAGCTGAATCAGGCGCTGACCGCCGAGATCGTCCTGGTCGCCGTCTTCATCGGCCTCGCGTTCCGCTCGTTACTGGTGATGATCGTGAGCGTCCTGCCCGGCATTTTCCCGATCGTGGTTTCGGGCGCGCTGCTGTGGACCATGGGCGAGGGCCTGCAATTCGCCAGCGTCGTGGCGCTGACGGTCTCCTTCGGCCTGGGATTGAGCGCGACGATCCACTACCTCAACCGACTCCGGATCGAGGACAAGCCGGACGAGGACCCGGCTGTCGGCGTCACGCGCGCGACGGTGCTGGTGGGGCCGGCGCTGATTCTGACGTCCGTGGTGCTGGCGTGCGGGCTCGCAGTCACCGTGTTTTCGGATCTGCCGTCGCTGCGGCTGTTCGGGTGGCTGAGCGCGTTTGCGATGATCGCGGCGCTGGTCGGCGACCTGCTCATCCTGCCGGCGACCGTGATGTTCCTGCGCAAGCGCATGCCCTGGGGCAAACGTCAGCGCACGGTGCCCAAACCTGCCGAATAATAAGCCTGCTGAATAATAAGCCCGCCGAATGAGCCGGGCTCGGCCCGAGTCTTTACGCTTAAGTCTTTACGCTTAAGTCTTCGCTCTTAAGTCTTCGCCTCTATCTGCCACGCTGCAGGTTGATCGAAACGACGGTGACGTCGGTGCCGGTCGGGCGGATGATGACCGCCTGAGCGTTGCCGGTCGTGGTCAACGAGAGCGCGGCCGAGAACGGCCCGCCCGCTACCCGGGCTTCGATATGATTGCCGGCGGCCGTGCCGTTCACCGCGCCGCTCACGTTGCGGGTGATCTCCATCCAGGTGCCATAGACGGAGCCCGCGTTGTAATCGATGGTGCTGTTGACCTCGAACTTGTAGGAATCGCTGGCGCAGCGCAGTTCCTGCTGCATGTTCCGGTCGGAATTCTCGACTTTGTATTTCGCCCGGCAGCGGATGCGCTCGGTCGCCCCGCTGCTCAAGGTGATCGTGCCGTTGCCGGTCCAATTGCCGTGAAAGCTGGCGAACGGTGTCTGGCCTTGCGCCCGAACTGCAGGCGGGAAGGAGAGCAGGAGCGCCAACGTAGCCAAGGCCACGCCGGCAAGGGACCCGTTCAATCGCGACGACATCGATTCGCCCTCCGCCTGTCAGACCTATATCAGCCCCGGCCGCCTCATACGATCAACCGATAAGCCGGCACTGTCAAAAACTCTTCGAATTCCAACGCCAGCGACATATCGGTGAAGAGCTGGATCGCCTCCGGGAAACGACCCGAATCGTAGTTGGTCGGCCCGATCGACTGGCGCACCTTGGCCATCTCGTCGGTGAGGACGACGCGGAACAGCTCGGCCGTCACTTCGCACCCATCGGCGAGCTTGGCTCGGTGATAAAGCCACTGCCAGACCTGCGCCCGGCTGATTTCGGCGGTCGCCGCGTCCTCCATCAGGTCATAGAGCGGCACCGCACCCCGGCCCCGCAACCAAGCCTCGATGTACTGGATGCCGACCCGGATATTCTGCCGCAGTCCTGATTCCGTGCGCTCGCCGGTATGCACCTCGAGCAATTGATCGCGTGCGACCTTCACGTCGGCGCGCAATTTGGAGAGCTGGTTCGGCTTCGGCATCAGCTTGTCGAATATTCCCTTAGCGATAGGCACCAGGTCCGGGTGCGCCACCCAGGTGCCGTCATTGCCATCGTGCGCCTCGCGCTCCTTGTCGGCACGCACCTTGGCGAAGGCGGCATCGTTCTTGCGCGCATCACCGCGCACCGGGATCTGCGCCGCCATGCCGCCCATTGCGAAGGCGCCGCGCCGGTGACACGTCTTGATGAGAAGCGTCGAATAGGCGCGCAGGAATGCGCGGTCCATCGTCATGGTGCCGCGGTCGGGCGTCAGGAACCGCTTGTTCTTCCCGAGCCGCTTGATGAAGGAGAAAATGTAGTCCCAGCGGCCGCAATTGAGCCCGGTGATGTGCTCGCGCAGTTCATGGAGGATTTCGTCCATCTCGAAGGCGGCGGGCAGCGTCTCGATCAGCACCGTCGCCTTGATCGCGCCCTTCGGCATGCCGAGCTTCTGTTGCGCATGCAGGAACACATCGTTCCACAACCGCGCTTCGAGGTGGCTCTCGATCTTGGGCAAGTAGAAATAAGCGCCGGTCTTGGCCGGTCCGAACCGCTTCCAGCTGTGGAAGAGATAAAGCGCGAAATCGAACAGCGCACCAGATACCGGCTCGTTGTCGACGATCACGTGCTCCTCGTTGAGGTGCCAGCCGCGCGGCCGCACCAGGAGCACCGCGCGCTCCATGCCGGGCGCGTAGCGCTTGCCGGTCTGCGGCTCGACGTAAGTCAGTTTTCCGGCCCAGTAGTCCTTGAGATTGATCTGGCCTTCGATGAGATTCGCCCAAGTCGGCGAGGTGGCGTCCTCGAAATCGGCCATATAGACGTCGGCGCCGGAATTGAGCGCGTTGATCACCATCTTGCGGTCGACCGGCCCGGTGAGTTCGACGCGGCGGTCCTGCAGGTCCTTGGGGATCGGTCCGACCTTCCAGTTGCCATCGCGCACGTGCTTCGTCTCGGCAAGAAAATCGGGCAGCTCGCCGGTGTCGAAACGCCGTTGCCGCTCGCCCCGGCGCGCAAGCAGGCGCTTGCGGGTCGCGTCGAAGCGGCGGTGCAGGTCGGCCACGAAGGCAAGCGCGTTGCGGGTGAGGATTTCGTCGTAACGCGGACCGGCCGCGCCGCGCACCGCGACACCCTGCACGCTCGAAAACGCGCTCTTGACCGGATTCTTGGCGGCAGCTCGCGCCAGCGGACGGCCCGGCGCCCGCGCCGCCACTCTTCGCGGCGCGCTGGCCTTCCCGGTCTTGCCCTTTCCGGCTTTGGCCTTCCCTATGGTTTTCTTGGCTTTTTTCGCCACGCCGATCAGCCCACCCGAATCTTGGCGCGAGCTTAGGGCATCAGCTGCGAACCTCGAAATTTTCGCTCAAGCCCTTGTGGCGCAAGGCTTTACCGAACAAGGCTTCGGGCATGGGCCCGCCGCTCGCCCAATCGAGCAGCTCCACCGTGTGGACAACGGGGATTTGGGTGCCCTGCCCGATCTGCACCATGCAGCCGATATTGCCCGTGGCCACCAGATCGGGCGCGGTCTTTTCGATGTTCTCGACCTTGCGGTCGCGCAGCCGCGTCGCGATCTCCGGCTGCAGCAGGTTATAAGTGCCGGCCGAGCCGCAGCACAAATGCCCTTCGGGCACGTCGCGCACTTCGAAGCCGGCGCGTGTCAGCAATTCCTTCGGCTCACCCACGATCCCCTGACCGTGCTGCATGGAACAAGCCGAGTGATAGGCGACCGAAATGCCGCGCGCGGGCGCCGCCGGCATTTCGAGCTTCATCAGATACTCGGAAATGTCTTTCGCGAGCGCGGAGACCTTCTCGGCTTTCTTCGCGTAAGCCGCGTCGGTGCGCAGCATGAAGCCATAGTCCTTGATCGTGGTGCCGCAGCCCGAAGCGGTGACCAGGATCGCATCGAGCCCGTCGCCCTCGATCTCGCGCGTCCACGCATCGACATTATTTTTCACGAAACGCAGCGCGTCGCGCTCGCGGCCCATGTGATGGGTGAGCGAGCCGCAGCACGCTTCGCCGCGCGCGAGCACCACCTCGATGCCGTGGCGATTGAGCAACCGAATCGCCGCCGCGCGGATCGATGGCCGCACCACCCGATCGACGCAGCCCGACAGCAGCGCCACGCGGCCCTTGCGGCGGCCCTGCGCCGGATAGACGCCGGAATTTCTCAGCTCGGCTTGCGGCAAACGCCAGGGCGCCAGCCGCAACATCGCAGCGACCCGGCTGAATCCGAGAGCGTCGAGCAGCGGCGCGAACGGCTTGCCCAGCGGCGCCAGCGAAAGCATGCGGCGGAAGCGCGCCGGATACGGCATGAGCCAAGCGAGTAGCGCGCGCAGCATCCGCTCCGGCAGCGGCCGCCGGTAGGTTTCCTCGATATGCGCGCGGGCATGATCGACCAGATGCATGTAGTGCACGCCCGAGGGGCACGTGGTCATGCAGGCCAGACACGAAAGGCAGCGATCGATGTGCTTGGTCACCTCCGCGTCGGCCGGCCGGTCGTGCTCGAGCATTTCCTTGATCAGATAGATGCGCCCGCGCGGGCTATCGAGTTCGTCGCCGAGCAATACATAAGTCGGGCAGGTCGCGAGACAAAAGCCGCAATGCACGCAGGCGCGGAGAATCTTGTCCGCCTCCCCGATATTGGGGTCGGCGAGTTGGGCAAGGCTGAAATTGGTTTGCATGCCTCAGATGCCCGCGTACATGCGCCCGGGGTTCAGCACGCCCTTCGGGTCGAAGCTCTCCTTCACCCGCTTTGCGAGCGCGGCGAGCGAGGGCTCGAGCGGCTCGAACACGTCGCCGGCGCGCTGCGAGGCATCGGCGCGAATCAGCGTCGCGTGGCCTTGGGCGCCGAGCGTCGCGCGCACAATCCCTTCGCGCGGCGCGCCGTCGGGCATCTCGACCCACAACAGCCCGCCGGCCCAGTCGTAAAGGAGCTCGGCGCCGGTTTCCGCCACCAGCTTCGTACCGATCGCGGCACCCGCGGTCGCGGTCGCCGAGATGCGCCACACCGCGCGCTCCTTCCTGGCCACAAACGGCATCACGTCGCGCACCGCGCGCCAGAACGCGCGCGATTCCCCGGCATCGAGCGCGCCGAGCGTCCCGATCGGCTGCAAAATCTCTTCTAACTTCTGCCGCCGATAGGCGATGGAAGGCGCGATGCCTTCCAGGCGAAGCGCGGTCACCGCCCGCCCGGCTTTGGCGACCACTGCCACCGGCATCCTCAAAGCGACTTTCGGCGGCAGATGCGCCGCGCCCGAGACTTCGCACGACGAGCCCATGCCGGCGGCCATGGCCTCGGCCGCGCGCGCGTCGGTGAGACCGAGCACCAGCACCGTCGCCACGTCCTCGGCCCGCGGCAGCACCTTGATGGTGAGCTCCGTCATCACCGCGAGCGTGCCCCAGGAACCGGCCAAGAGCTTCGGCAGGTCGTAACCGGTCACGTTCTTCACCACGCGGCCGCCGGCCTTGAAGATTTCGCCGCGCCCGGAGACCGCGCGCACGCCGAGCGCAAAATCGCGCGCCGCTCCGGCTTTGATCCGCCGCGGCCCGGAGAGATTGACCGCGAGCGTGCCGCCGAGCGTGGCGGCGCCCGCCTCGCCGCCGAGCAAGGGCCCGAGGTCCGCCGGCTCGAAGGCGAGTTCCTGGTTCTTGTCCGCGAGCAACTTCTCGATCTCAGCAAGCGGCGTTCCGGCGCGAGCCGAGAGCACCAGCTCCTCCGGTTCATAGAGTGTCACGCCGGAAATGGCCGAAACATCGAGCGTACGATCGGTCTGCGCCGCACGGCCGATACCGCGCTTGCTCCCGTGGCCCACAAGCTCGAGCGTCTTGCCGCCTTTGAGCGCGTCATTCAGCGCTTCGACGACTTCCGTCTCGTCCTTCGGCTTCAATGCGTCGGCCATCTTCTTCCTTCACCTCTCCCCGCACGCGGGGAGAGGTCGCGCCGAAGGCGCGGGTGAGGGGACGTAGAGGTTCGGGTGCCGATCGAAAAGCCCCCTCACCCCGACCCTCTCCCCGCACGCGGGGAGAGGGAGAAAAGCTAGAACCGCGGCAGATCGGGAAACGCCACCTTGCCCGCGTGCACGTGCACGCGGCCGAGCTCGGCGCAGCGATGCAGTTTCGGAAACACCTTGCCGGGATTGAGCAGGCCCTTGTCGTCGAACGCGCATTTCAGCCGCTGTTGCTGCGCCAGATCGATCTCGGAGAACATCGCCGGCATCAGGTCGCGCTTCTCGACGCCGACCCCGTGCTCGCCGGTGAGCACGCCGCCGACCTCGACGCAGAGTGTCAAAATCTCCGCACCGAACTTTTCCGCCCGCTCCAGCTCGCCCTCCTTGTTGGCGTCATAGAGGATGAGCGGATGCAGATTGCCGTCGCCGGCGTGAAACACGTTGGCACAGCGCAGCCCGTATTTCTCGGTGAGTTCGCGGATGCGCGCCAGCACCAAAGGCAGCTTGGCGCGCGGGATCGTTCCGTCCATGCAGTAATAGTCGGGCGAGATGC
>JAYUHJ010000488.1:0-3029 GCA_043767065.1 Hyphomicrobiales bacterium
CGCGAAATTGGCGACGCCGGGCTTGTCCTCGGGATCCTGATTGGCGCCGCCTTTGATGCCGAACTGCAGCGACAGCATCGGCAGCGTGTCGTCGCGCACCAGCCAGGCTTCGATCCCGGCCGACGTCACGATGCGTTCGATCTTGGCCGCGCGCGAGGCGTCGGGGGCGGCGGAAACCAGGGCTAGGCTCATGGTTGCGAGGACCAGACGGCGGATCACGTGCGCTTCTCCGGCGCGGCCGGCGTCCTGATGAGATGGCCGGTCACGGCGCGCCGTAGATCGAGGTAGTTCTTCGCCGCGCTGCGCACTTCTTCTGCGGTCACGGCACGGATGCGATCGGGCCAGGTTTTCACGTGATCGACGGAAAGGCCGATGGTCAGCGTAGCGCCGTAGATGCGCGCGAGCGTCGCCTGGCTGTCCTGCGAATAGATCGTATCGGCGATGAGCCGGGTCTTGGTTCGTGCAAGCTCTTCGTCGGTAACGCCGTTGGCCGCCACCTCGGCGATGACGGCGTCGGTGGATTTCTCGAGATCTTCGAGCGAAACTCCCGGTCGCGGCGAGGCGTAAATGCCGAAGCTGGTCGCGTCGATCGCCGTGCCCTGGTACCAGGCACCAGCATTGGCGGCGATCCCCTTCTCCACCACGAGCGCCCGATAGAGCCGGCTGGTGGAGCCGTTACCGAGAATCTGGCTCAGCACTTCGAGCGCCTCGCCTTCGCCCGGCTTGGCCGTGCGATAGGACGGCACCAGATAGGAGCGGCTCAAGCTCGGCTGCGCCACGCGCGCGTCGGCGAGCACCACGCGCCGGTGTGCCAACGGGTTCGGCTCGAGCGGCCGCATGCGTGGCTTGATCTGCGGCTGCCGCGCGAGCTTGCCGTAGGTCTTGTCCACCAGCGTCCGCACTTCGTCGGCATCGACATCGCCGGAAATCACCAGCACCGCATTGTTCGGCGCATAATGGCGGCGATAGAAAGCGAGCGCGTCGTCGCGATTGAGCTGGCGGATCTCGTGCTCCCAGCCGATCACCGGCCGGCCGTAGGGATGATTGACATAGAGCGCGGCCTGCGCCGCTTCGGAGAGTTGCGCGCGCGGATCGTTGTCGGTGCGGCTGCGGCGCTCCTCCAACACGACCTCGCGCTCCGGCAACACGTTTGCGTCGGTGAGCACCAAGCCGGTCATGCGATCGGCCTCGAATTCCATCAGCGTGCCCAGATGCTCGCGCGCGACGCGCTGGAAATAAGCGGTGTAATCGGGCCCGGTGAAGGCGTTCTCCTGCCCGCCGATGGCGGCGACGACCTGGGAGAATTTGCCGCCCGGATTTTTGGCGGTGCCCTTGAACATCAGGTGCTCGAGGAAATGCGCGATACCCGACTTGCCCTGCTCTTCGTCGGCGGAGCCGACGCGATACCAGATCATGTGGGTGACCACCGGCGCGCGGCGGTCGGGGATCACGACCACCTCGAGGCCGTTGGCGAGCACGAAACGGGTGATATCGGGCCCGGCCATCGACGCGGGAGGTATGGCGATCGTGGCGGTTCCGGCGATGGCGAGCGCGGCAATGGTCTGCATCAGCAACCTGGGCACGGGATTCAAAATCTCCGGCGCGGACTGCGCCCCGACGTGGCATTCCAGTTTGTAGTACGGATCGACGCGAACCGACGCGCGACGCGCATTAGAGCGGGAACGGGCAACAAGCTCACTGCTTCGTCTTGTCTCCGTCCGCCAGCTGCTTGTCCATGACATTGCGCGGCGCGGTGGACGGCTTGTCCTTACCAACCACGCCATAGGGCGCGTTCGGCGACGGCGTCTGATAGCCGGGCGGCGGCTCGGTCAAGCGCGTGCGCGTCGGCTCGCCGGTGAAGGCGATCGGCTTCTCTTGCTCGTACTTGAACATGCCGAACAAACCCTTGGGTGCCGCCTGCATTTCACGGCCGGCGGTCATTTCCTCGCCGACCTTGGTAGCCGCCCCAGGTCTGCCGGTGCGAGCGATGGTGCCGCGGCGGATTTCGGCGGGCGTGAGCGCGCGGCCGGTATGGAACTCGCCGCGCCGCTGGTCGATCGGCAACTGGTCGTAACGCCTCTGCTCGCGCTGGCGCGCGATCTCGGGATCCGCCGGCCAGTCGGGAACCGCGGCGGTGATATCGGTGGGGCTCTGCGGCAACGGCAAATCGGTGCCCGGCGGCACCACCAGTGGCGGGCGCTCGCGGTATTCGATGTCGGGCGTGTCACCCGGGATCGCGAGCAGACCGAAATTCCCGAGCATGCGTTGCAGCGGCGTCGGCCCTTCGTCCTGGGCCGCGACCGGCGCGCTACAAGCGCAGCCGAGTGCCAACGCGAGCGGCATCGCCAGCAGCGTGTGCGAAAAGCGGCTGCGCATTGCTCCCTGCTCCTTAATTCGGATCGTTGGCCGATCAGCCCGTAGATGGCGGCCTTTTCGTGGCACCGCCGAAGAGGACATCGTACAAGAGCCCCACGACCCCGGCAACGATGGCCGAATCGGCGACATTGAAGACATACCAGCGCCAGCCGAAGGCGTGCAGCGAGACGAAATCCACCACCGCCCCGTGAATCACCCGGTCCACGGCGTTGCCGATGGCCCCGCCGATCAGGAGCCCAAGCGCCAGGGCGACCAGCCGCGAGCCGCTGCGGCCGAGCCAAACGACGAACAGGCCGGCCGCCGCCAGGCTGATGGCGATCAGCACATAGCGCCCGAGATCGCTGTCCTGCGGCCACCAGCCGTAGCTGATGCCGCGATTGTAAGTGAGTGAGAGGTCCAAAAACGAAGTGAGCGGAATCGCGACGCCGGGCGAAAGATTCATTATCTGGAGCACGATGAACTTGGTCGCCTGATCGGCGATCAGCACCGCCACCGCGACAACGATTCCGAATCGGCCTGGTCCCCTCATTCGCTCTACTCCGCCGCGCGTTGCGTGGCGTAGAACTCGCGCAGCGCCTGCGCATCGCGCGGCGTCACGTCGGGAAATTTCGTATCGGAACCGACCAGCTGAGATATTTTCCAGGAGCGCGCGC
>JAYUHJ010000489.1:0-3006 GCA_043767065.1 Hyphomicrobiales bacterium
CGCCGCCGGGTCACCGGTCCAGAGAGGCGTCCTCCACGATCCATTTCACCAGCTCGCCGAACGAGCGCCCCCCATGGGCAGCCAGTTCCGGCACCAGCGACACCTCGGTCATGCCTGGTTGGGTATTGACCTCGAGACAAACGAGGTCCCCGTTGCCTTCCGGGCGGTTGTCGTAGCGAAAGTCCGCCCGGCTGACCCCACGGCAGCCGAGGGCGCGATGCGCCGTTAAAGCCAGCTTCCGCACCAATTGGTAAACAACTGGTAAAATTCTGGCCGGAAGAATGTGGCGGGAGCCCCCGGGGGCGTATTTGGCTTCATAATCGTAGAAGCGCTGGGCCGCCTCGATCTCGATGACCCCCAGCGCCTCCTCGCCCAGAACCGCGCAAGTCAGCTCCAGTCCGGGCACGTAACGCTCGGCCAAAAGCTCGTCTCCATAGGGCCAATCGGGCCGGGTCAGCTCCTGCGGGGGGTGGGCGTGCTTCTCGGTGACGATGAAGACGCCTACCGAGGACCCCTCGGCCACCGGCTTCAACACATAGGGGCGCGGCAGAGCGTGCGCTTTTGCCGCTTCCGCCAGCGAAACGACCCTTCCGTCCGGCACCGGCACTCCTGCTTCGGCCATGACCTTCTTGGCCTGGACCTTGTTCATGGCCAGCGCCGAGGCGAGCACGCCCGAGTGGGTATAGGGAATGCGCAGGATCTCCAGAATCCCTTGCATGGTGCCGTCCTCGCCGGGCCGGCCGTGCAGCACATTGAAAGCGACATCGGGCTTGAGCTTCGCCAGCACCTCGGCGACGTCGCGGCCGACATCGATGCGGCTCACGCGGTAACCCTGCGCCTCGAGCGCGTCGGCGCATTGTTTGCCGGAGCGCAGCGAGACTTCCCGCTCCGCCGACCAGCCGCCCATCAGCACCGCAACGTGTTTTTGCGACATTAGGTTCGCTCAACTGAAGTACGTTTCGGAAAAACAGCGCGATTGGAAGCCCTGCCGCGGAATAAGAGGTTATGAGTTTTTATGACGGTCAATTGACTGTTGAGCAACGGAACTCCTCGCGAGACCGCTTCTCTAATCATAAACCGCTGGACGATCGCGAGACATTTCTTTGCCGATTGACCCGGTTTTCCAACGTAATATCCGAAATGAAAATATCGCTTCCCCTGTTTCAGCGTCTTGAATCCTTCGATTTCGATTCCGCGCAGAGCATCGCAAAGTTTCGCACTTTGCAAATGCTTTCTCAACCTGCTTCGGATGCTTTTTGTTTCACCAATATAAAACGGCTCACGAAATTTTTTAGTTTTTCCGTATTCTCGGGAAAAAAAATAAACCCCCGGCTTTCGTTTCAGATGACGGGGAATCTTGTTGTCACGGATATATAGCTTATTGTGACGCGCAACTAGTATTGGCTTTTGCCATTTGATTTCAATTTCCATGTTAGAACCCCTAGAGCACACCCAGCCGCACGATTTCCCATTCCAGCTCGACGCCGGAATTCTCCTTGACCCGCCGCCGCACCTCTTCGCCGAGATTCTCGATGTCGGCGGCGGTCGCGTTGCCGCGATTGATAAGAAAATTGCAGTGCATTTCCGAAACCTGCGCGTCGCCGATCACGAGCCCGCGGCAGCCGGCGGCGTCGATCAATTGCCACGCCTTCTTGCCCGGTGGGTTCTTGAAGGTCGAGCCACCGGTGCGGCTCTTGATCGGTTGCGTCGACTCGCGCGCTTCGGTGATCTTGTCCATCTCGGCGGCGATCAGTTTCGGATCGCCCGGCTCGGCGCGAAACGTCGCCTGCGTATAGATCAGGTCCGCAGGCGCAGCGGAGTGACGATAGGAGAATCCGAAATCCGCGTTCTTGAGCACGCGAAGTTTCCCTTTGCGATCGACCGCCCGCGCCTCCAGCAGCACGTCCTTGGTCTCGGCTCCATAAGCGCCTGCGTTCATGCGCAGCGCCCCGCCGATCGCCCCCGGCACGCCGCGGTAGAAGGCGAGCCCCGCCAGCGCCGCATCGGCCGCCGCGCGCGCCACCTTCACGTCCGGCACCGCGGTTCCCGCGTGTACGATATTGCCTTCGACCGTGACCTCGTTGAATCCGCGACCGAGACGGATCACGACGCCCGGCACGCCGCCATCGCGCACGAGCAGATTGGAGCCGAGCCCGATCGCCGTCACCGGCACTTGGGCCGGAGTCTCGGCGAGAAAATAACAAAGGTCTTCTTCGTCCGCCGGCATGAACAGCGCCTGCGCCGGCCCGCCGACGCGGAACCAGGTGATCTCGGCCAAGCTTTGATTGGCGAGCAGCTTCCCGCGCAGCTTGGGCAAGCTGCCGGGCAGATCGCGAACCAGCTCAGTGACACTCATGACTTCGCCGCCTTGAGTTCGCCGGGCAGCGCATAGGCCCATTGGCTGATCGAGCCCGCGCCGAGAAAGACCACGTAATCGCCCGGCCGCGCCAGTTTCCCGACGATGCCGGCGAGCTGCTCCGGCTTGTCGAGCGCGATCACGTCGCGATGCCCCCGCGCGCGTATTCCCTGCACCAGCGCATCACGATCGATGCCGGGGATCGGCGCTTCGCCCGCCGGATAGACCGGCGCGACGATCACATGATTGGCGTCGTTGAAGCAGGTGCAGAATTGGTCGAACAGATCGCGCAGCCGCGTGAAGCGGTGCGGCTGCACCACCGCGATCACATGCGCCTTGGTCGAAGCGCGCGCGGCCTTGAGCACCGCCGCGATTTCCACCGGGTGGTGCGCGTAGTCGTCGAAGATGGCGACGCCGTTCCACTCGCCGGTGCGGGTGAAGCGCCGTTTCACGCCGCCGAAGTTCGCCAGTGCCTTCTTGATCCGGTCCTCGGGCACGCCGAGCTCGCGCGCCACCGCGATCGCCGCGGTCGCATTCAGCGCGTTGTGATGGCCGGGCATCGACAGCATGAGATCCTTGATCTCGTGCGCTTTGTTGCCGTTCCGGCCACGGAAGAGGATGGAAAACCGCGCCACGCCGCCGTCTAGCTT
>JAYUHJ010000490.1:0-3002 GCA_043767065.1 Hyphomicrobiales bacterium
CGCCATCGCTTCATCCTCGACAAACGCGCGATAGCCCACGCCCTGCACACTGCCGCGGATCGTGAGCCGGACGACGCGCATCGCTCACTCCGGGCCGAACGCGCGCTGCAGCGCGCGCACATAATCGTCCGGCAGCTTCCATTCGCGCGCTGCGCCGATCACTTGCGTCCGGTATTGCGGGCGCGCCCGGCCGGGCGTCGTATCGGTCGCGATATAGACCAGCGCGCTCAAGAGTTTTTCGTCGTGGTGCACCGGCAGCATCTCCTGACGATAGAGCCCGCCGGCCACGTCCTCGTAGCGGTCGAGGGCGGCGACATCGATCGCGCTCACGCGCCACAATACGCCCCACACGTTCGCACCCCGGTGCGGCGCGATCGAGCCGTGCCCGCTCGCCGTGATGAAGAAGCGATAGTGCTTGATCCGCGCCGGTCCATACGCCTTGGCGCGCGGGCACATTCGCGCCATGTGGGCGCTATCCATGTTGGAGCCATAAGCGAAGTAGAGGGACATCGGCATCCTTACCCTGTCATTCCGGCGCGAACTCGCAATTCCGACCCCGTCATTCCGGGGCCGAGCGAAGCGAGGAGCCCGGAATCCATAACCACAGTCGGCGGATATGGATTCCGGGCTCGCCACGCCTTCGCCCTTCGGGCTGCGGCGGGCGCCCCGGAATGACGATTAGGCAAACTCCAAAATCACCGCATCCACCGCCACGCTGTCGCCGGGCTTGACGTGAATCTTTTTCACCGTCCCGTCGCGCTCGGCGCGCAAGACGTTCTCCATCTTCATGGCCTCGACCACGGCCAGCGTGTCGCCGGTCTTGACCTCCTGCCCTTCGGCCACCGCGATCGACATCACCAGCCCCGGCATCGGACAGCGCACTTCCTTGCCGGAATCGGTCGCCACCTTGGCCAGCATGAGCCGCGCCAGCGCCGCCTCGCGCTCGGTATAGACATGCGCGCGCGTGCGTGCGCCCCGGTGCATGAGCAGGAATCCATTGGCGCCCGGCCGCACCTGCACCGCGATCTCGTGCCCGTCGATCAACCCGGCCCAGACCGGATCGCCCGGCTTCCAGCGCGATTGCAGGACGAATACGTGGGCGCCGTCCGTGGCGAAGCGCACGGCCATCGCCGCGTCTTGGCGGATGACTTCGAGCTCGAGCTCGGTGTCCCCCAGCCGCACGATGCGCCGCTTCTCGCGCGTCACCGCGCGGCCGGTGAGCTGACCGGAAATCTTCCGCTTGCGCTCGCCGAGCACGTGGTCGATGGCCGCAGCGACCGCGGCGAGCGTTTGCGCGAGCTCGCCTTGCGGCGCGACCGCGCGGAAGCCTTCCGGATATTCCTCGGCGATGAGCCCGGTCGCGAGCTTGCCCGCGCGCCAGCGCGGATGCTGCATCAGCGCCGCCAGAAACGGAATGTTCTGCTCGATGCCCTCGATGGTGAACGCATCGAGCGCGTCGGCCTGCGCGTCGATCGCAGCCGCGCGCGTAGCTGCGTGCGTCACCAGCTTGGCGATCAGCGGATCGTAATAGAGCGAGATTTCGTCGCCCTCGACGACGCCGGTATCGACGCGCACCGAGGCCTCGCCGCGCTTGCCTTCCACCGGCGGCCGGAAGCGCTTGAGGCGCCCGATCGAAGGCAGAAATCCGCGAAACGGGTCCTCGGCATAGACCCGCGTCTCCACCGCCCAGCCATTGAGCTTCACCTCGCTCTGCTTGATCGCAAGCTTTTCGCCGGCGGCGACGCGGATCATCTGCTCCACCAGATCGATGCCGGTGACGCACTCCGTCACCGGATGCTCGACCTGCAGCCGCGTGTTCATTTCGAGAAAGAAAAAGCTCTTGTCCTGCCCGGCGACGAACTCCACGGTGCCCGCCGAGTCGTAGTTCACCGCCTTGGCCAGCGCGACCGCCTGGGCACCCATCGCGGCCCGCGTCTTTTCATCCAAAAGCGGCGACGGCGCTTCCTCGACCACCTTCTGGTTTCGCCGCTGTACTGAGCACTCGCGCTCGCCGAGATAGACGACGTTGCCGTGCTTATCGCCGAGGATCTGGATTTCTACGTGGCGCGGATTCTCGATGAATTTCTCGATGAACACCCGCTCGTCGCCGAAGCTCGCCTTCGCCTCGGAGCGAGCTCGGGTAAATCCTTCGGCGACTTCGGCCTTGCTCCGCGCGACCCGCATGCCCTTGCCGCCGCCGCCGGCCGAGGCCTTGATCATCACCGGAAAACCGACTTCCTCGGCGATCCTCAGCGCGTGCTGCTCGTCCTCGATGGTGCCGAGGAAGCCGGGAACGGTCGAGACCTTGGCTTTGGCCGCGAACTTCTTGGATTCGATCTTGTCGCCCATGGCCGCGATCGCAGCCGCGTTCGGTCCGATGAACACGATCCCGGCTTTCGCAAGCGCCTCGGCGAAGGCCGCGCGCTCCGAAAGAAATCCGTAGCCCGGATGCACGGCTTCGGCCTCGCTCGCCTTGCAGGCGGCGACGATCTTCTCGATCATCAGGTAGGATTGTGCTGCCGGCGCCGGCCCGATGCCGACCGCCTCGTCGGCCATGGCGACGTGCAGCGCCTCCTTGTCGGCGTCGGAATAGACCGCGACCGTGCGGATACCCATGCGCCGCGCGGTCTTCATCACGCGGCACGCGATCTCGCCGCGATTGGCGATCAAAATCTTGCGAAACATGCTCCGGAGCCTACGCGCTACCGCTTCTCGTTTGCGGCGCAGCACGCCGCTTGTCAATCGGGCGCCAAGGCGGCACGTGCCTCGTTATTGCACAGTGACTCGCACGCGCACGGTCGAACAGCCGGATCGTCCGCCCCCGCCGCCGCACACCGTGAAAGCAAAAACGTCCTTCCCCGTAAAGCCCGCCTTGGGCTGATAGAGCACGCCTGCGGCACCGCTCGTCCGCGCCATGCCGTTAGCCGGCGGACTCGAAATGCGATTGCTCTGGGCCGTGCTTTTGACGCCGAGCCGGATCGTAATGGGGCAACGCGTGCCGC
>JAYUHJ010000491.1:0-7081 GCA_043767065.1 Hyphomicrobiales bacterium
CACGATCTCGTCGGCGGCGCAGGCGATCATGTAGCCGCCGGAAGCCGCCACGTCCTCGACGAAGGCGATCACCGGCCGCTTGTGCTCGGCCGCGAGCGAACGGATTCGCTTGTAGATGAGATGCGATTGCGCCGCCGAGCCGCCCGGCGAATTGATGACGATCGCCACCGCTTTGGCATGGCGCACCTTGAACGCGCGCTCCAGCACGCGCGCCGAGCTTGCGAGCGTCATGCCGGGCCGCAGCGGCGTCGAAAAGCCGATCGTGCCGGAAAGCCGCACCACCGGAACGACCGGCGTGCGCTCGCGCCAGCGCTTGGGCAGCAGGCGGCGGAAGGCGCTGAAATAGGAGCGGGCCATGACCATCACATAGGGCGCGCCGGGCGCGCGCTCAAGCGGGGGTCGAGCGGAGCCCCGCCGCGCAGCACCGCCTCAGCCTCCGTAAGCATAAAGCCGGGCCGGATTATGGGCGGCGTGCGGCGGCCCTTCTTGGCGCTCACGATCAGGCGGATCGCGGGCTTGTTCGGTCGCGGATGAATCGGGATCAATTCTATGGCACCGAAGCGGCGATCAAGGGCGGCCAGGATCGCGGCCATCGCCTCGGGCCGGTGGATCAGCACGAAGGTTCCGCCCGCCTTGAGCAACCGGTCGGCCGCGCGCACCCAGATATCGAGCGTCGAATCCGCCGCCGCATGCGCCCGCCGGCGTGCGATATCGGGTGAGGCGCGCCGCCGCGCCGGATCGTTGAACGGCGGATTGGCTAGCACAAGATCGGCGCTCGAAGCCTTCGGATGATGCGGCCCGCCGCGGCGGGCGAGCAAGCCCACGTCGGTGGCGACGATCGCCGTGCGCGCCACAAATCCGTTCTTCACGCTGTTGGCGCGCGCCAGCCCGGCGAGCTGCTTGTCGATCTCGACCAGCGTCACACGCTCGACAACACCGCGCGCGAGCAACGCCAGCCCCGCGGTGCCGATTCCGGCGCCGAGATCGATCGCGTGCTTTGCGATAGGGCAGGCCGCCGCGAGCAGGATCGCGTCGTGGCCGGCCCGGTGCCCGCGCGCAGGCTGCAGGAGCTTCAGTCGTCCGCCCAGCACCGCGTCGTCGGTGACGTCGCCCAGGCTCTCGCCGGGGTCAGCGCGGCGGGAGCGCATCGCCGAGCCCGGCATCGCTCATCAGCGTCCGCGCGCGTTGATGCTCGTCGTTCGGCACCAGCACGCGCCGCGGCAGAATCCCGATCGAGCCTTCCATCGAGCTCATGTTCTGGTCGGCGACGAAGCAATGGATCTTCGCGCCGGCGAGCAGCGCTTCCACCGCCGAGATCAGCACGAGGTCGTTGGTGCGCAGAAGTTCGATCATGGCTGCGCGTCGATGCGCCGCTCCTGCAGGTAGGGCGCCCGGTGCGAGAGATAGGCGAGCCGCTTTATCTCCTGCCGCCCGCGCGTGACCGTGTCGAGGATGAGCCCCGAGACGAACGCGAGCGAGGCGAGCAACATCAATCCGGTGACCAGCACCGCGGTCGGCAGCCGCGGTACCAGGCCGGTCGCGAAATACGTACGTACCAACGGAACTCCGAGTGCGATCGCGACGAGCACGAGCACGGCACCGATCAACCCGAAGAATTGCAACGGCCGTTCGATGCGGAACAGCTTGCCGATGGTCCACAGGATGCGTAGTCCGTCGCGCCAGGTGTTGAGCTTGGAGGCCGAGCCCTCGCCACGCGCGTAATATGGTGTCGGCATTTCCGCGACCGGCATGCCAAGCTCGAGCGCGTGGATGGTGAGTTCCGTCTCGATCTCGAAACCGGTGGAGAGCGCCGGGAACGATTTCACGAACCGGCGCGAAAATACGCGATAGCCGGAAAGGATGTCGGTGAAGCTGCGGCCGAAGATTTGCGCGACGAAGCCGGTCAGCACACGATTGCCGAACCGGTGCCCGCGCCGATAGGCGGCCACGTCCCGATCGACCCGCATGCCGACCACCATGTCGAGATTCCCGCGCAACAGCCATTCGACGAGCTTCGGCGCGCTCGGCGCGTCATAGGTGGCGTCGCCGTCCACCAGCACATAGATGTCGGCGTCGATGTCGGCGAACATGCGCCGCACCACGTGGCCCTTGCCCTGACGGTGTTCGCTGCCGACCGTGGCGCCGGCCTTGCGCGCCATCTGCGCCGTGCGGTCGTTCGAATTGTTATCGTAGACGTGGATCGCCGCTTGCGGCAGCGCCTTCTTGAAGTCGGCCACCACTTTCCCGATCGCCGCTTCCTCGTTGTAGCAAGGCACCAGCACGGCGATGCGCCGTCCGCCGGCGTCATGCGCGGCATTTCGGTTCGTGGGCGTAAGGCGGCGCGGCATTGCTCCTCCAGTCGCGTTGCGCGGCAATCTATTCTGGATTCGCCACCGCACCAAAGGGCGGCTCTTGCCCGCTCTGCCGGCTACATTAAGGTGGGCCACTAAGGGAGTGCACGCCGTGGCTGTCGTTCTGCCGTTCGAGTCGTCCCGGGAACCGTCGATCGAGCTTCTTTCGGCGCTCGTGCGCGCCGACCTGGAGCGCGTGAACGCGCTGATCCTTAGCCGTACCGGCTCCGAAGTGACGATGATCCCGGAGGTGGCGAACCACCTGATTTCGTCGGGCGGCAAGCGCTTGCGGCCCATGCTGACGCTGGCGACCGCGGCGCTCTGCGGCTATCGCGGCGACGGGCAGGTAAAGCTCGCGGCTTCGGTCGAGTTCATGCATACGGCGACGCTGTTGCACGACGACGTGGTGGACCAGAGCGAGATGCGCCGCGGCAAGCTCGCCGCGCGCATGGTCTGGGGCAACGAGGCGAGCGTGCTGGTCGGCGATTTCCTGCTCGGCCAGGCGTTCAAGATGATGGTCGAGGTCGGCTCGCTGCACGCGCTGGAGATTTTGGCCGCAGCCGCCGCAACCATCGCCGAGGGCGAGGTTATGCAGCTTGCCGCCGCCAAGAATCTCGACACCACCGAAGACGCCTATCTCGCCGTGATCCGCGCCAAGACCGCGGAGCTGTTCGCTGCCGCCTGCGAGGTCGGCCCCGTGCTGGCGCGCCGGCCCAAGGCCGAGGAGGCCGCTTGCCGCTCGTTCGGCATGAATCTCGGCATTGCTTTCCAGCTCGTCGACGACGCCCTCGATTACGGCGGCACCGGCGCCAAGCTCGGCAAGAACGTCGGCGACGATTTTCGCGAGGGCAAGATCACGCTGCCGATCATCCTCGCGTTCCGCCGCGGCACCGAAGGCGAGCGGCGCTTCTGGCGCAAAGCGCTGGAGAAGGGCGAGGTCACGGATCGCGATCTGGAGGAGGCGGTCGGGCTGGTCGCGCGCCACAACTGCCTCGAAGATACGATCGAGCGCGCGCGTCACTATGGCGCCATCGCCCAAGATGCACTGGCGCTATTTCCGGACAGCGACGGCAAGCGTGCGCTGCTCGAAGCGGTCGAGTTCTGCATCGCCCGCGCGCACTGAACGCTAGCGCAGCGTCGTCGGCATCACCCACCAGCCGGGCCGCTCCTTGCGTATCGTCAACGCCGCGTCCTTGGCTTCATTCTTGTCTTCGAAAATACCGAACACGCCCGAGCCCGAGCCCGACATCCGCACGAGCTCGGCGCGGTTTTCGTCGAGCGACTCCTCGGCCGCGGCGATCACCGGCGCCACTGCGCGCGCGGCTCGCGATAGATCGTTGCCCTCCCGGCCGATGAACTCTACCAGCGCCTTGCGCCGCTTCGGAATATCCGCAACGACGTAAGGCACATCGCGCCGCCCGCCGATGAAGGCCTGGTATTTCTGAAACACCGCTGCGGTCGCCACCGGCAACCCGGGATAGACCAGCACGACCTCCAGCTTCGGCAGCTTGATCGGCTCGGAAAGCACCTCGCCGATGCCCGACATGATCCGCGCCTTGGACTCCAGGCAGATCGGAACGTCCGCACCGGTCGCCTTGGCCGCCTCCATCAGACGCGGATCGGAAAGTTCGAGACCGTTCGCCACGGCGATCAGCCGCAGCGCTGCCGCCGCGTCGGCCGATCCGCCGCCGAAGCCCGCGCCGACCGGGATTTGCTTCTCCAGCTCGAAGCGCCCGAGCTTGAGCTTCTCGATTCGACTCGCCGCCGCGCGCGCGGCGACCAGCACGAGATTATCCGGGCCCGCGCCCGCGGCCGCTGCGGTCGGGCCATGCACGGAAAGTTCGAGACCGGCACCCGGCTCGAGCTCGAGCCGGTCGCCGATCGCGGCGAACGCCACCAAGCTGGTCAAATCATGGTTATTGTCGGCCCGGCGCGCGAGCACGCGGAGCGTGAGATTCACTTTGGCAGGTGCAAGCGTTTGCAGTCGAGGCATGGGGATCGATGATCGGGTGAGGGCCGTTACCGGAAAGCATGGCCGTACGCAGGCGGCCGTGCAAGGCGCATGCGCTCGACATGTCCTTGCCGCAGCCGTAAATCGGGGGCATGTTCGCGCCGAATACCGAAGCGGCCGCTTTTCCCTGCCGCAGGAGATTTCCTCTTGAAGACCTTCCGCTCCACCGTCTGCGCCGCAGCTTTATTCGCCGGCGGCGCCATTGCGCTTGTTCCTGCGGCGCGCGCCGAGGTTCCGTCACCGTCGGTGATCGCGCGCACTTCGCCGGCCGGGAACTATCTCGCCGGGCGTCATGCGACGGTCTCGCGCGACGCCGAAGCGGCGGTGGCCTATTATCGTGCGGCGCTCAGGGCCGATCCGAAGAACGAGGAACTGCTCGAGCGCACCTTCCTGACCATGCTCGCCAGCGGAGCGATCGAGGAAGCCGCGCCGCTCGCCGAGCGCCTGATCGTCATCGAGAAATCGCACCGCATGGCGCGGCTCACGCTTGCCGCGCGCGCGATAAAACGCAACCAATACGTCTCCGCGCGCAGCCACCTGAGCCAGTCGGTGCGCGGGCCGATCGCGGATTTGACCGCCACTCTGGTCGGCGCCTGGGCGCAATACGGCGCCAACGATTCCAAGGGCGCCATCGAAGCCATCGACAAGCTGCAGGGGCCGGACTGGTACGCGACGTTCAAGGATCTCCATGCCGGCTTGATGCTCGACGCAGCGGGCCAGCGCCGGGAAGCCGGTCTGCGTTTGCAGAAGGCCTATCGCGGCGATGCGAACTCATTGCGCACGATGGAAGCCTATGCACGCTGGGCGAGCCGTGCCGGCGACCGCGATACGGCGCTCAAGACATTTGCCGAATTCGGCCGCGTGCTTCCGCGCCATCCGATCGTCGAGGCCGCGGTCGCCGAGATAAAGGCCGGGCGGCCGCTCACGCCGCTGCTGCGCACGCCGTCGGCCGGCGCCGCCGAAGTGCTCTACGGCCTCGGCTCCGCGCTCGGCCGCCAGGGCGGCGAGGATCTCGGTCTCGTCTATCTCCAGCTCGCGCTGTTCTTGGAGCCGCAGCATCCAATCGCGCTGATCGCGCTCGCCGACCTCTATGAGAGCTTGAAAAAGCCGGAACAGGCGATCGAAGTCTACTCGCGGGTGCCCGCCAATTCGCCGCTCAAGCGCAACGCGGAAATCCACCGCAGTCTCAATCTCGACGCGCTCGATCGTACCGACGAGGCACGGAAGAATCTCGAAGCGCTGGTCGCTGCCAAGCCCGACGAGCTGGAGGCGATCACCGCACTCGGCAACCTGCTCCGCGCCCGCAAGTTCTATAAGGAATCGGCTGAAATCTACTCCAGGGCGGTCGACAAGATCGGAACCCCGGATCGCGGGCATTGGGCGCTGTTCTATTTCCGCGGCATCAGCTTCGAGCGTTCCAAGCAATGGCCGCTCGCGGAGCAGGACTTCGAGCTGGCGCTGAAGCTGTTCCCCGACCAGCCGCAGGTGCTGAACTATCTCGGTTATTCCTGGGTCGACCAGGGCCTGAACCTGGACAAGGCCGTCGACATGATCCGCAAGGCCGTAGCGCTCAGGCCAAACGACGGCTACATCGTCGATAGCCTGGGCTGGGCCTATTACCGCCTCGGCCGCTACGAGGATGCGGTGCGCGAGCTCGAGCGCGCGATCGAGCTCAAACCCGAGGACCCGGTCATCAACGACCACCTCGGCGATGCCTATTGGAAAGTCGGCCGCCGCGTGGAGTCGTTCTTCCAGTGGAGCCACGCCAAGGGCCTCAAGCCGGAGCCCGAGGATCTGGAGAAGATCCAGGCCAAGCTGAAGGACGGGCTTAAGGACAGCGAGCCGCCGCAGAAGGCCGGCGCGGTCGAAACCAAGGGCAACGGCGGCTGAGGCGCCTGCGTCTCATACTGTCGTATCCGTCCGCGTCGATTTGCAGCGCGCGGCCAAGCGACGCGCAGACGCTTTCTCCACGCCTTGCAGCCTAGCCCGCCTACAACGCGCGGTTCATACTCGTCTTTCCGCTACTCGGATTCGCATTTTGCGCGAGCCCAAAACGGCGCGAGGGGTCATGCACAAGCCGCGCTACGGGGTCGTTCCGGTCGAGGTGATGCTGAGCCAGGACGGCTTCAGCTACCTCGACGCCATGCGCCGCGGCGAAATCCTTTCCCCGCCGATCTACGAGACGCTGGGCTTGCGCTTGAAGGAAGTGGAGCGCGGCCGCGTCGTCGTGCAGGGCACTCCGAGCTTGCGGTTCTACGGACCGATCAACAACGTGCACGTGGGCTTCACGTCGAGCGTGCTTCAGGCCGCGCTGATCTCCACGGTCCAGTCCGTGCTCGAAGTCGGGGAGATGGCGCTTCCGGTCGAATACAAAGTGAACCTCGTGCGCCCGTTGGTCGAAACGACCGGGCCGGTCGATGCGGTCGCCCTGGTGCTCTATCGCGGCCGCACCGTCGCGACCGCCGAGGGCAAGCTCGTCGATGGCGCGGGCAAGCTCTATGCCCATGCCAGCGTGACCTGCACGATCATGACGCCGGAAGAGAAGAAGGAAGGCTAGGGCGAGGTCGGCTGCGGGCTGGAAACGGGACCGCTGGTCCGGCGCTGTATGCCGCGCCTCCGCGCAAGAAGCATGCGGCCTTCGCTTGTGAAGTCGCAATACATGAAGCTGAGGCCGAAATTGGCGAACGCCCCACGGAAGCTGCGCGAGCTCGTGCGCGTC
>JAYUHJ010000492.1:0-7061 GCA_043767065.1 Hyphomicrobiales bacterium
AGGGGCTCCTATGCCCCCGGGGAGGATCGGAAAATGAAGGTGTTTCTTACTGCCAGCGCCGCCGCTATCGTCATCGCGGTCGTGTCGGTCTTCGTACTCAACGCAATGCAAGAGCCGGTTTCGGTCGCCTACTCGACCACGGGCGTCCGCCTCTGAGCTGAATCTCAGCCGACCAGCGCCGCATACGAGAGAAAACCGACGGTCGAGCCGGGCTCGACCTCGGTCACGTCCTCGGGCAGTTCCACGAGCCCATCGGTCTCCGTGAGCGAGGTGAGCACCCCCGCCCCTTCCTGCGGATGCTTGACCGCCTCCCAGCCGCCGCCGGCGGCGCGCAACGCGACCCGCACATATTCGCGCCGGCCCTTCTTCTTGCTGTAGCGGAACGCCGCGCGCACCGGCAGCGCCACGAGCGGCTCGGCCTTCGCGCCCATCAGCCGCAGCAGCAGCGGGCGAACCACGCAAACGAAAGTCACGAACACCGCGACCGGATTGCCCGGCAGTCCGGCGAAGGCCGCGCCCTTGATCACGCCCATCGCGACCGGACGGCCGGGCTTGATCGCAAGCTTCCAGAACACCAGCCGGCCGAGCTGCTCGACCGCCGTCCTCACGTGGTCGGCCTCGCCGGTCGAGATGCCGCCGGTGGTGAGCACGAGATCGTGGCTCGCCGCCGCCTGCGCAATCGCCGCGGTGATCGCACCGACGTCGTCGGAGAGAATTCCGAGATCGGCGGTCTCGGCACCGAGCGCTCGCAACAAGCCGATCAACAGATACCGATTCGCGTCGTAGAGGCCGGCGGGCCCAAGCTTGCCGCCCGGCTCCAGGATTTCGTCGCCGGTGGAAAAGATCGCGACGCGCGGACGGCGGCGCACCTTGAGCGAGCGCAGACCGAGCGCGGCGGCAAGCGCAACATCGGCGGGCGCAAGACGCCGCCCCGCCGGCAACGCCACCGCGTTCTGCCGCAAATCCTCGCCGACGAGCCGCCGGTTGGCGCCGAGCTTGAGTCCCGCGGGCACGACCAACGCGTCGCCCTCGATGCGAGAGTCCTCCTGCATATAAACCGTGTCGGCGCCTTCGGGCATCGGCGCGCCAGTGAAGATACGAATGGCCTCGCCGGCGCCGAGCGGCCGCGCCGCCCGCGCACCCGCCTGCACGCGACCGACGAGCTTGAGCCGCGTCTCGCCGCTCAAAGCTATCTCGGCGTGACGCACGGCATAGCCATCGACCGCCGAATTATCGAACGACGGCAACGGGATAGGCGCGACCACGTCGGCCGCGATCACCCGGCCCAAAGCATCGGCGAGCCCGGCCGTCTCGACCTCATTGATCGGCGGCACCTGCTCGGCCATCAGCCGCGCCGCCTCCTCGACCGCGAGCAGCGGACCCTTGTGCGCGAAACAATCGTCGGAGAGCTGCGCCATCACGCCGTCTCCGCACGCTGACCGAGCCGCTCGGCTGGCACGGATTCCACCAGCAGCACGTCGACGATCTTCTCCGTGTCGTCGAGCGGCAACACCGGCACGCGCGCCTCCGGCACCGGCCCATCGGAAGCGAGCGCCACGATCCAGTCGTCGCCGGGGTGCAGCAGCGGCTTGCCGAGCGCGGCGCGATAGATTTCGAGCTTGGGGTGACGGTGGCGCTTGAAGCCCTCGACGATCACCAGATCGACCGGCGTGAGGCGCTTCAGAATCTCCTCGAGGTCCGGCTCCGGCTCGCCGCGCAACTCGTGGATATGCGCCCAGCGCGCGCCGGACGACACGAACACTTCGCTCGCGCCTACCATGCGGTGGGTGTGCGAATCCTTGCCCGGGATATCGACGTCGAAGCCGTGGTGCGCGTGCTTGACGGTCGAAACCGCAAGCCCGCGCGCGACCAGCACGGGGATAACGCGCGAAAGCAGCGTGGTCTTGCCGGCGCCGCTCCAGCCCGAAAGGCCGATGATACGCATGCCCCCTTATAGCAAAGCGCCCGGCGCCGAGGGCACCGGGCGCAAAATGCGCGGTGGCTGAGGAGGCCTTAGGTTCGGGCCGTAGCCGCTCGGCCGCCCGAATGGGCGAGCCCGCTCTTCTCCATCTCCTCCTCGACCCAGAGGCTGTGGTGTTCCTCGGCCCAGTGCAGGTCGACCTCGCCGGTGGACATGGCGTCGATTGCACCTTCCATGCCCAGCGTGCCGATATAGATGTGCGCGAGCATGGCGGCGATCATGAGCACGCCAACGATGCCATGGACGACCTGGGCGGTCTGCATGCCCGCGATGCCGGTCCCGTAGAACGGGAACATCAGCAGATAGCCGGAGATTGCCACCGCGCCGCCGCCGAGCACCACGACCCAGAACACGATCTTCTGTCCGGCATTGAAGCGGCGCGCCGGCGGATGCTTGTTGCCGACCAGTCCGCCGCCCTGCTTCAGCCATTCGGCGTCGATCCCGCTCGGAATGTTGTCCTTGATCCACATGAAGAAGATGAACACGAGACCGATCGTGAACGGGAAGCTCAGATAATTGTGCGCGTACTTCGCCCACTGCGAGAACCCGGTGAATGCCTCGGGCCCGATCAGCGGCAGCAGCAGGTTCTTGCCGAAGGTGATGTTGATGCCGGAGATAGCGAGAATAATGAAGGTGCCGGCTGCGAGCCAGTGCATGAAGCGCTCGAGCCCGTTGAAGCGCGTGATCGTGCGCCCCGAACGGCCGCGTGACATCTTGATCATGCCGCGGATCGTATAAAACAGGATGAGGATCACGAGCATCCCCAGAATGGAGATGCCGCCGATCCAATGCAGGGTGACCTGGTGGAACTGGCGCCACTCTTGCCCGGCGGGCTGGATCAAGACACTCGCCTGCTCGTCAGGAATCGAGATGCGTCCCTGAAGGCGCCGCAGTTCTTGCAGAAGCTTATCTTCCTGCACCGCACTCGCGGTCGGATTGACCGAGCTCGGCTGCTGCGCGGCCGCCGGCGTAATGACTGCGACCAACGCCAGAAGCATGATCGCTCCGACGACGGAACCGATGCGCGTGAATAGCGTCGCCATGGACTTCCTCCCAGTTCCCGTAACGTCCGGACTTGGCGGGTTCGGGACGGCGCGGTGTGGTCCGCGCCGTCCAGTCCCAGTCTTATTCAGGTGGCGATCGTCTCGCGATAGGCGGTCTTCCAGCCCCAGGCGCCGGAGCCATAGCCGCGCTTGGTCACCCGTTCCTTGTAGATTTGCGCGATAATGTCGCCGTCGCCCGCCAGCAATGACTTGGTCGAGCACATTTCCGCGCAGAGCGGCAGCTTGCCTTCGGCCAGACGATTGGTGCCGTACTGGGCATACTCCACCGCCGTGCCGTCTGCTTCCGGGCCGCCGGCGCAGAAGGTGCACTTGTCCATCTTGCCGCGCGATCCGAAGTTGCCGACCCGCGGATACTGCGGCGCGCCGAACGGGCACGCATAGAAGCAGTAGCCGCATCCGATGCAGAGATCCTTGGAGTGCAGGACCACGCCGTCGGCCGTCGTATAGAAGCAGTTCACGGGACACACCGCCGCGCAGGGCGCGTCAGTGCAGTGCATGCAGGCCATGGAGATCGACCGTTCGCCCGGCTTGCCGTCATTGATGGTGACGACGCGCCGGCGGTTGATGCCCCAAGGCACATCATGTTCGTTCTTGCAGGCGGTGACACAAGCGTTGCATTCGATGCAACGGTCGGCGTCACAGAGAAATTTCATCCGAGCCATGGTCCCGCCTCCTATGCCGCTCTGATTTGACAGAGCGTGGCTTTGGTTTCTTGCATGCCGGTCACCGGGTCGAACCCGTAGGTCGTGACCGTGTTCGCGCTCTCGCCGAGCACGATCGGATCGGCGCCCTTCGGATACTTCGAGCGCTGGTCCACGCCCTGGAACCAGCCGGCGAAGTGGAACGGCATCCAGGCGACGCCCTTGCCGACGCGTTCGGTCAGCATGGCCTTCATGCGGCAGGTTTTGCCGAGCGGCATTTCAGGCCCTGTGACTAAGACCCACTGGCCTTCCTTGATGCCGCGCTCAATCGCGTCCGCCGGATTGATCTCGACGAACATGTCCTGCTGCAGCTCGGCCAGCCACTTGTTGGACCGGGTCTCCTCGCCGCCGCCCTCGTACTCGACCAGACGGCCGGAGGTGAAGACGAGCGGGAACTGCTTGGCAATTCCCTTCTCGACCGCAGCCTTCTGTACCGAGAAACCGATGTTCGGCACACGGAACTGCGCCGCGACGTCGGGCCTCGTCGGATACTTGGCGACCAAGTCGGGCCGCGGCGTGTAGATCGGCTCGCGGTGCACCGGGATCGGATCCGGCAGGTTCCACGCGTTGGCGCGGGCCTTGCCGTTGCCGTAGTGGATCACGCCGTGCTCCAGACAGACCCGCTGGATACCGCCGGACAGATCGATCGCCCAGCCCACACCGTCGGGATTGGCCCCGCCAATGCGCTCGATGACCGTCTTCTCCGCGTCGGTGAGATCCTTGTCCCAGCCGAGCTTCTTGAGCACGCCATAGGTAAATTCCGGATAGCCGTCCTTCAGTTCCGAGCCCAGCGAGTAAGAGCCCTCGGCGAGTAGCGTCTGGCCCTGATGTTCGAGGCCGAAGCGGGCCCGGAACGTGCCGCCGCCATCCTTCACGTGAAGGTTGGTGTTGTAGAGCTGGTGAGTGCCGGGATGCCGGATCGCCGGCGTGCCCCAGCACGGCCACGGCAGGCCGTAATAGTCGCCGCCGACTTCCGGCACATCCTTGGCCGCACGCAGCGTGACCAGGTCGAACTTGTCCTGGTTGTGCATGTGCGCCTTCAGCCGCTCCGGCGATTGGCCGCAATAGCCGGTGGAGAAGCCGCCGCGATTGATTTCACGGAGGATGTCCTCGGCTAACGGCAAGTTTTTCTCGACCTTGATGTTCTTGAACATCGGGTCGGCGAACCCCAGCTTCTTGGCCAGCAGATACATGATCTCGTAGTCGTCCTTCGACTCGAAGATCGGATCCACTACCTTCTCGTACCACTGGATCGAGCGGTTCGAAGCGGTGCGACACCCCCTCGACTCGAACTGCGTGGCAGTCGGCAAGAGATAGGTGTCGTTCTTGCGCTCGCCGAGCACAGCCCAGGTGGTCGGATGCGGATCGGCGACCACCAGTAGCTCGAGCTTCTCGAGGCCTTCCGCCGCCTTCGGCATGCGGACGACGGTATTGCCGCCGTGCCCGAACACCATCATGGCCTTGAGGTTATCTTTCTGGGCCACCTGGTCCTTCGGCAACACGACCGCGTCGAACCAGCGGGTCGACGGAATGCCGGGCGTCTCCATGATCGCCTTGGAGTCGAAGCGCGCCTGCATCGCGTTGTAGTCGACTTCCCAGACGCGCGACCAATGCCGCCAGGCGCCTTCCACGAGGCCGTAGTAGAGCGGCAGCGTGCCGATATCGAGGCCGAGGTCGGTCGCGCCCTGCACGTTGCAGTGCCCGCGGAAGATGTTGGCGCCATTGCCGAAACCGCCGACGTTGCCGGTGGCAAGCAATAAGATGCAGCTGGCGCGGACATTCGCCGTGCCGATATGGAACTGGGTCTGACCCATCGCCCATATCAGGGTCGAGGGTTTCTCCTTGGCGAATTTCTCAGCAATGCGCTTGAGCTGCTCGCCGGGAATGCCGGTGACCCGCTCGACCTCGTCCGGGGTCCACTTGGCGATCTCCTTGCGGACCTCATCCATTCCCCAAACGCGCTGCTTGATGAACTCCTTGTCCTCCCAGCCGTTCTCGAAGATGTGCCAGAGCATGCCGTAGACGGTCGGGATGTGCGTTCCCACGCGCACACGGACATATTCCGTCGCGTGCGCGGCAGTGCGCGAGAAGCGCGGATCGAAGACGATGTAGTTCGCCCGGTTGAGCTCCTTGCCTTCGAGAATGTGCTGCAACGACACCGGATGAGCCTCGGCAGGATTGCCGCCCATGAACAAGATGGTCTTGGATTTCCGGATGTCGTTGTAGCTGTTGGTCATCGCGCCGTAGCCCCAGGTATTGGCGACGCCGGCGACCGTGGTCGAGTGGCAGATACGCGCCTGGTGATCGACGTTGTTGGTGCCCCAGAAGGCCGCGAACTTTCGATAGAGATAGGCGCCCTCGTTGGAGAACTTGGCCGAGCCGAGCCAATAGACCGAGTCCGGTCCAGACTTGGCGCGGATCGCCTGCAGCTTGTCGCCGATCTCGGTAATGGCCTGGTCCCAGGAGACGCGGGTCCACTGGCCATTCACGATCTTCATCGGGTATTTCAGGCGGCGATCGCCGTGCACGATCTCGCGCACCGACGCACCCTTGGCGCAGTGTGAGCCGCGGCTGATCGGGCTGTCCCAGCCCGGCTCCTGGCCGATCCAAACGCCGTTCGCGACTTCCGCGATCACCGTGCAGCCGACCGAGCAGTGCGTGCAGATCGCCTTGGTCGTCGTAATTCGCGCGCCTGGAGCGGCCGGCGGACCGGCTTCCGCTTTGCGGACCTGGCCGAGCTGCAGCGTGCCCAGTGCGGTAAGACCGCCGGCCACCACGCCCGAACGGCGCAGGAATGTACGGCGATCGTAGCTGCCGTCTGATTGTCTTGCGAGCGACGCGGCCAACATGCCGCGGCGAGCTTCGCGTTCCGTCCGTTTAATCAGCACGGGCGCCTCCCTCAGCTCGGATAACGGTTGACGCGATAGAAGGTCTTCACGTGCTCGGTTTCCCGATAACGCGCCTTCTTCATTTCTTGTGCGGACTCGGCGGCCGAAGCGGTGCTCGCCAGCGGCACCGCTGTCGCGGCCGCTGCGCCCGCACCCGCACCGAGTACGCGCAGGAATTCGCGACGGCCTACCGTCGTCTTTTCCCTCTGCTTCATCGCCATCTCCTCTTAATCCGAATGTTTGCCCTGCCGCTCAAGACGGCAGCGCGAAAGCTTCCTTTTCGATTTCCAAGAACGTCCGCCCGAGCGTGCCGACGCGGCGGTAGAAATCCGCAGCTTCCGCATTCTCGAGGTCGGCGAAGAAGCGGCCGGCCCAAGTCGCCAGATGCTTCTCGAACACTTTCCGGTCGCTGCCCGCCGGCGCTTCG
>JAYUHJ010000493.1:0-2991 GCA_043767065.1 Hyphomicrobiales bacterium
GACGCCGCGCGCGGAGTACGAGGAAATGTCCAGGCGCCTGCCGGCGCGCGGAAAAATCTCGGCGGTGTAGCGGCGGCCCATGAAATTGGTGAGGCGGAAGCCGAGACGGATGCGCTCGATCATCGGATAGGCGACCCGCCCGGTACGGCCGCCGACGTACCATTCGAGCGAGTCCGGGCCGAGGCGGAATGCGTGCTCGGCGGCGAGCATGCGCGGCTTGAACGCATAGACCGGCGCGTCGTCTGCAGTTTCCGTCGTGTCGTTCACGCACCCGCTCCTGCCGTGGCGCGAATGTGCAGAGCGCGACGCCGACGTCAAGAAGCCGGCCGCACCGCGGCCGGCTCCATGATTGTCGCAGCCTGTCGTTCGTTAGCAGGACGCGCCGTTGTCGCAGCTGCCGTACGGGGCATAGCCGCCGCGATAAGGAGCGTAGCCGCTATAGGGAGCATAGCCGCCGTAGTAACCCTCGCCCCGATACGGCCCATAGCCATAGCCATAGCCGTTGTCATAGTAACGATCCCGGTATGCCTCGTTGGCGATGACGGCGCCGGCGATGCCGAGCGCGGCGCCGGCAATCCACGGGCCGGGGTCCCGGCGCCAACGGCGCCCCTGCACGTCGATGACGTTGCTCACGTCGACCTGCTTCAGCGCGGCGGTGTTCGAAGTGACAGGGGCGGCGAAAGCCGGCCCGGTCGAAACGGCTAATCCGATTGCGAGGGCGCCGGCAACGCCGAGCGCAACGATTCGATTGCGATGGATGGTCATGGGGGTCGTCCTTTTGATTGGCGCCTCGCCACGCGAGGCGGCTCGATTGGATAACGCGCGAGGGGTTCATAAGTTCCCGACGCGCCTTTAGGAGATTTAGGTATCGAATGCGGCGCAACGAATGAGCGGCTTCACACGATTTCGTGAGCCCGGCCTAGCGCCCGCCGCGCAGGCGATCGAGCAACTCCGGCGACGGATAGGCGTCCGCCGGCAGCCCGAGCTTCATCTGCACCTGCTTGATCGCGCCGCGCGTCTGCATGCCGAGCTTGCCGTCCACCGGGCCGATCTTGAACCCCTGCCGCGTCAAGATCGTCTGCAGCTCGCGCATCTGCTCGTAGCTGAACGGCGGCACCGGCGAGTTGCCGCGGCCGACCGCAGGCGCGCCAGCAAGGCGCGTGGCAAAATAAGCCGCCGTCGTCGCGTACACCAGCGACTGGTTCCAGCCGAGAAAAACGTCGAAGTTCGCGTAGGCGAGGAACGCGGGCCCGAAGCGGCCCATCGGCAGCACGAGCGACGCCGGCATGACATCGGCGGTCAGCGGCCGCCCGCCCGGATAGGTCACGCCCCAGCGCGCCCATTGCGAACGCGGATGCTTGATCGAAAGATCCGCCTGGTCCCACGGCAGCTGCGCCGGCACGCGTACCTCTTGCAGCCACGGCTCGCCCTTTTTCCAGCCGAGATGCTTCATGAAATTTCCGGCCGAGCCGAGAGCGTCGGACGCGCTCTTGAGTAAATCCCGCCGGCCATCGCCGTCGAAATCGACGCCGTGATCGAAATAATGCGAAGGCAGAAACTGAAGTTGCCCGAGTTCGCCGGCGAACGGCCCGACCATCTGCTCGGCCGTCAGGTCGCCGCGCTGGATGATTTTCAGCGCCGCGATAAGTTGCGGGCGAAAAAGATGCGGCCGGCGGCAATCGAACGCGAGCGTTGAGAGCGCGCGCAGCGAGGACAGGTTTCCGATATTGCCGCCGAAATCGGTTTCCAGCCCCCAGAACGCGACGATCGGCGCCGCCGGCACGCCATATTGGTTGTCGATGCGCTGGAAGGTGGCGGCGAGCTGCTGGATGCGCTTGGCGCCAGTGTCGAGACGATATTTCGCGACCATGCGGTCGGAGAATTCGAGAAACGTCTGCGAGAACACGCGCTGGCCGCGATCCTTCGCGATGATGTTGACGTCGTAGCTGAGATACGGTGCGGCGGCCGCCAGCGTATTTTGCGAAATGCCGGCGGCGGCGGCTTCGCGGCGAAATTCCGCGAGCCAGCTATCGAAATTGCCCGCGTTGCGGCAGGCCTGCGCCAATGCCGGCAGCGCCGAAAGCACGACCAACGCCGCCGCCAGGAGCCCCTTTGCCGCACGATTCCGCATTGTCCCGTTCTCCCGTCCGATCATGACCGGACTGTGTCGGGCGGAGCTTAACATTTTACTTTGGCCGTCACCCTGAGGAGCGAGCGCGCGTAGCGCGCGAGCCTCGAAGGGTGGCGGCCGACGTCATCCTTCGAGGGCCGCCTTCGGCGGCCACCTCAGGATGACGTTGGGGAGTGGCTTGGCCCTCGACTGCACGTCCCCGATCCACCACCTCCACCTCCGGCCCCGGATCATAAAGCCCCTGCCCGCGCCTCTTTTTCAGGTCCGGAACGATGTACTTGCGGATGACGGAATAGAATTCTTCCTTGTGTTTGACGAAGCAGGGGTTGTTTCGGCCCGCGCAGCGGCGCGCCCGGCGGCACACGCGCCCGTCATCGGCGTCGCAGTATTGCCAGGCATCGACGACATCGGCGATGCGGCGCATCAGCCTCGCCTCCATCTCCGCTTGTTCGGCGAGGTATTTCTTGTGCCGCGCGGCGCGTTCTTCGTCGGTCAATTTCGAGGGGTCGTTCTTCATGGCGCTCCTTTCGTGCGCAGCCGCTCTCGTTCTCGCGATGCGTTTGCATCCGAGTGTTGCTTCGCCCCCTGGTGTTCCCTCGCAGCGGGCGAGGGGCCGGAGCGCCACAAGGCGCATCGACTTGGTTCGCGCCTTGCGGCGCGCGGGCGCCTCGTGGCGCTCCGTTTACGGCGGTTTCAGTCCGGGGGCCCGTGCTTCCTGGGGCCTCACGGCGCGCTCGTCACGCGCCCTAGCGCCGGGCTTTCGCCCGGCTCGTGCAGCCCCCGTACAGCCATTGAAGGCAGCCGGTCTTAATGCCGGCGGACGGGGACCCCCGGCCTCCCGGTGCCTCCGTTGCGTACGG
>JAYUHJ010000494.1:0-2991 GCA_043767065.1 Hyphomicrobiales bacterium
GGCAAGCACATTCAGCATCTCCCGGCCGACATTGCCGGTGGCTCCCGTGATCGCGACCTTGTAACCCATCGTTGACTCTCTGCCGGAATTTCACCGCGCATTGCGCGCGAAAGAAACCGAAACGCAGCGGCTTCTACGCGAGAAGGGAAGAAACCGCAACGCCGACCTTTCGCAGGGAGGGGGAAAAGGCGTGTTCACAAACCGCTTCGCCGCAATCAGAGGCATCTTCATCGCTTTCCGCGAACGCTTCGCAGCGTTGCGCGACCGCGTGCCGGATTTCGGCCCGTGGCCGCTGTCGCGCGTGCTCGCTTTCGCATCGATCCTGTTCATGGTTTCGATCATCGGCCGCGATCTGATCGGTCCGACGCCGGCGAACTCCTCGGTCACGCGCCTGCCGGAGCGGCCGCTATGGAGCGAAATCACGCGCGCGCACGGCGCCTTTGCGCTCGAGTCGCCCGCGCTCGAAGGGCTCGAGCTTTCATACCTGGTGCGCCGCCATCGCGTCGGCGGCGGCCGCAAGGATCTGATGACCTGGGGATCGGTCGATGGCGACGGCGCCTATATGCGCTTCGTGATCTATCGGCCCGGAACAGAATCGGCGTTCCTCGACGACCCGCTCGATATCGCGACCGCGCTCGCCGCCGAATCCGGAATCGACGCCGAGCTTTCCGGCCCGGTGGGCGAGCTCAAAACCAAGTTCGGCAATCTGCCGATCGACAACATGCATACCTGGGGCAAGAACGGCCCGCGCGCTTGCATGGCCGTCGCCCATAGCTGGAACGAGCCGCGGCTTTCATTCGTCGCCTGGTGGTGCAATCGCGACTGGGAGCTGGTGCAGCGCGGTCACGTCGCTTGCCTGGTGGACCGCCTGATGCTGATGAGCGCCGGCAGCGACGGGAAGCTTGCAACCTTCTTCGCCCGCGCCGAGCGCGAGCGCGAATCCTGCGGCACGTCTCCGATCTTCGGCACGACGCCGAAGCGGCCCGACGACTGGATTTTCGCCAAGGCCGAGCCCCAGCTGCGCGGACGGCTGGGCGGGCGCTGAAACCCTAGTTCTTTAGAAACGGATTCGGCCGGGCGCGCTGCGTTGCCGGCTGCTCCGGAAACGTACGCGCGAGATAATCGAGAATCTTCTCGCGCTCCTGCGCGCCGGGAGCGGGCATCTTGTGCTGCCGGATCATGAACTCGACGGTGTCGTCCCAGCGCTGCCGGCTCATGCCTTGCTGCGCCACGATCTTGAAGCCGTGGCAGGCGGTACAGCCATAGAAGGCTTCCTCGCGGCCGGGCGCCTCGGGAAATTCCTCGGGCTCCTCTTCGCGCGGCGTGAAGGCGGGTGTCTGCGCCGTGGCGAAATCGATCGCGCTCATCGCGAGCAACGCAAGCATGAAGACGAAAATCGATCGGACGATCGGGCTCGCCCGCCCGTACGCAAGCCGCATGCGCGTTCCGTTCAGGCCACCAGCACCGAGACCCGGTTGACCGGATTGGCGCCGTAGCCTTGCGGATTCCACCATCCGGAAACGTGCGGCTGCATGGTGCCGCGCGAATCCGTCGCCCGCGACCAGATTTCGTAATAGCCGTCCGACGGCAGCCGCACCGTCGCGGTCCAGCGCGTCCAGTCGTATTTGTTGGTCGGCTTCCCCATCTGCGCCGCTTGCCAAGTGGAGCCGTAGTCGGCCGAGACGTGCACGGCGCGCACGCCATAGTCGCCGTTCCACGCCGCACCGCGCAGGTTCACTTGCCGCGTACCGGCGGCGAGCTTGGTGCCGTTCGCCGGGCTGGTGACGATCGAGCGCACCGGCATCGATTCGAGATCCCGGAAATTCTTGTCGTCCGGCCGGTCGCCGGGAACCATGGGCCGCACCGCCACGCGATAGGACGTACCGCCCATGCCGACGCCGTCATGCACTTTGTCGCGGATCCAGATGCGCGTCAGCCACTTCTCCGAAACCGAGCCGGGCCAGCCGGGAATCACCAGCCGCGCCGGGAGTCCGTGAATGAGTTCGAGCGGTTTTCCGTTCATGGCCCAGACAATGAGATTGTGCTCCTCGAGCGCCTTCTTGATCGGCACGCCGCGCGAAAGCGCCTGGCGTCCTGGTTCGCCGGAAAGGCTGGGATCGGCGCCGAAATTTCCGGTGAACACCGCCGAGGATTTCAGCCCCGCCGCCTTCAACACGTCGGCCAGCCTGACCCCGGTCCATTCGGCGCAGCCGATGCCGCCATTGGTCCATTGATTGCCGCGCGCCGGCGGCGAGAAGAACGAACGCCCGTTGCCACCGCACTCCATTACCATGCGCATGGTCACCGGCTTGAAGCGCTTCTTCAGCTCGCCGAGCGTAAGCTCCAGCTTCTTGTTCACCTCGCCATCGATGGTGATGTTCCACTTGTCCGGGTCGCGCGAAGTTTCCGGAATCTGTCCATTGTTGCGGATATAGAATTTATTGGTCGGCGTGGTGTCGTCGTTCAAGAGGCTCTCGGGCGTCTCGGCCACCAGCGGCCGCTCGCCGAGCACGACGAGATTGCCGTCCTTGCCCGGAAAATTGAGCAGCTGCGGACCTCTCCTTTCAGGAGCAGGAGCAGGTGCCGGCGCAGGAGCTGGGGCCGGAGGCGCTGTGCCTTGCGCGAAGGCCGCCGGGAACAGACCCGCGGGAATATTGCCGGAGAACGGAACCGCTCCGCCCACGGCCGCGCCGAATGCGGCGAGCCCCGCGCCTTCGAGGAACCCGCGCCGGCTCGTGCCGGTTTTGCGGCCGAAGACGAGCGCTTCGGCGCGCTCGGGATCGTCGCGGTAGAGTTCGTTGAGCGAGCGCTCGATCTTGCCGGTCGTCTTATTGCCGGAGGTGTTGCGGCCCATGGGCGTCTCCCGAACGCGGCCGCATGCTTTTTGCGACCACCTTGTTGTTTTCGCGCCACGGTCCGCGATGCGGCTCGGCAGCGCAGTTTTCAGCGTAACCCTCCATTCACGCTCGCTCAACATGCGCCGCAGCAATC
>JAYUHJ010000495.1:0-2987 GCA_043767065.1 Hyphomicrobiales bacterium
GCGCGGCCTTACTTCTGCTGGGCCCGCGGCAAACTTTCCCGCGGGCCAAGCCTTCCTGTAAGCGAGGAGTCAGCAATGTCCGAGACGTCCCGCCCGAAAGTCGCAAAAACCGACGCCGAGTGGCGCAAGCAGCTCACGCCCGAGCAGTATCACATCACCCGCGAGCACGGCACCGAACGCCCGGGCACCGGGCCGTACCTGAACGAGAAGCGCAAGGGCATGTATGTCTGCGTCTCCTGCGGCAACCCGCTGTTCTCCTCCGATACCAAATACGAATCCGGCTCCGGCTGGCCGAGCTTCTATGCGCCTGCCGACCAGGGCGCGCTCGCCGAGCACGCGGACGTGTCGCTGTTCATGCGCCGCACCGAGGTGCGCTGTGCCGCCTGCGAAGCGCATCTCGGCCACGTGTTCGATGACGGCCCGAAACCCACAGGTTTGCGCTATTGCTTGAACGGCTGCGCGCTGAAGCTGATGCCCGACGAGAACAAGAATGGCTGAGGCGCCCGCGCCGCCCGCCGTTCCGTTCGCTGCCAAACGTCCGACTGAACGCACAATTCATGGCGTGCGGCTGGCCGACGACTACGCCTGGCTGCGCGACGAAAACTGGCGCGAGGTGATGCGCGAACCGGCCAAACTCGCGCCGGAAATCCGCGCCTATCTCGAAGCCGAGAACAATCACGCCGAGGCCTATTTCGCCGATGCGACGGAGCTGCAAAAGACGCTGGTCGCCGAGATGCGCGGCCGCATCAAAGAGGACGACTCCACAGTCCCCTCGCGCGACGGCGCCTTCGCCTATTACGTCCGCTATCGCGAAGGCGGCCAGCACCCGTTGCTATGCCGCGCGCCGTCGGCGGGCGGCGACGAGCAGCTCCTACTCGACGGCGACGCGCTGGCGAAGGGTCACGCCTATTTCAGTCTCGGGCCTTCCCGCCATACGCGCGATCATGGCCGGCTGGCTTGGTCGGCGGACGCGGCGGGCTCGGAATATTTCACCATCCGCGTGCGCGAGCTGGCGTCCGGAGCGGAGCTTGCCGACGAGGTGCCGGACACGACCGGCGGCGCGGTGTGGCTAGCTGACGGCAGCGCCTTCTATTACGTGAAGCTCGACGCCGACCATCGCCCCTCGCGCGTCTATCTGCACAAGCTCGGTACGCCCGTGGCCGAGGATCGGCTCGTCTATGAGGAAGCGGACCCCGGTTTCTTCGTGGGAATCGGCGAATTGCAGGCCGGCCGGTTCGCGGCGATCAGCGCCAGCGCCAGCGAGACCACCGAGAATTATCTCGTTGATCTCTCTGATCTTTCCGCCAAACCGCGGCTGATCGCGCCGCGCCAGACCGGCGAGCGCTATCACGTCGAGCATCATCCGAGCTTCGGCGGTGCAGACCAGCTCGTGATCTTCACCAACGCGGACGGCGCCGAGGACTTCAAGATCATGACCGCTCCGCTCGCCTCGCCCGGCCGCGAGCATTGGCGCGAGTTGGTGGCACACAGACCCGGCACCCTGGTGCTCGACGTCGGCGTGCTTTCAGACTGGCTGGTGCGCTTCGAGCGGCACCAGGGCCTGCCGCGCATCGTGGTGCGGCGGCTCAAGGACGGCGACGAGCACACCATCGCTTTCGCCGAGGAGGCCTATGCGCTCGGCATGGATACCGGGCTCGAGTTCGTCACCGACAACCTGCGCTTCGTCTATGCGTCGATGACCACGCCATCGGAGACCTGGGACTACGACATGGCCAAGCGCACGCGCGAACTGCGCAAGCGCCAGGAAATTCCCTCGGGTCACGACCCTAAGCGCTTCGTCACGCGGCGCGTGTTCGCGCCGGCCAAGGACGGCGAGACCGTACCGGTGTCACTCCTCCACCTGCGCGATATCGATATCAAGAGTGCGCCGTGCCTGCTCTATGGCTACGGCGCCTATGGCATCGCGATGCCGGCTTCGTTCAGCTCGAACCGGCTGTCGCTGGTGGAGCGCGGCTTCGTGGTCGCGATCGCGCATATCCGCGGCGGCACCGACAAGGGCTGGCGCTGGTATCGCGAGGGCAAGCTCGCGCACAAGACCAACACGTTCACCGATTTCATCGCCGCCGGCGAGCATCTTGTTCGTCAAGGCTTCGCCGCGCCGGGCCGCATCGTCGCGCAGGGCGGCTCGGCCGGTGGCTTGCTGATGGGCGCGATCGCCAACATGCGGCCGGATCTGTTCGCCGCGGTCGTTGCCGAAGTGCCGTTCGTCGATGCGCTCAATACGATGCTCGACGGCACGCTGCCGCTGACGCCGCCCGAGTGGCCCGAATGGGGCAATCCGATCACCGATCCCGAGGCGTTCGGCCGCATCCGTTCCTATTCGCCCTATGACAATGTGCGGGCGCAGAATTATCCGGCCATGCTCGTGCTCGCCGGCCTGTCCGATCCGCGCGTGACCTATTGGGAGCCGGCGAAATGGGTGGCACGGCTGCGCGCGACCAAGACCGACAAGAACCCGCTCGTGCTCAAGACCAACATGGACGCGGGCCACGGCGGCGCCGCCGGCCGCTTCGACCGGCTCGACGAGGTGGCGCTGGTTTATGCTTTTGCGCTGAAGAGCGTCGGGCCGGCGTGAGCCGTCAGGACTTCGCTATCGGCTTCCTGAACTCGGTATCCGCATCGGCCCCGGTGCGGGAAACGTGCGCACGCAAATCCTCGATCGACGCGAAGCGCATGACGCCAAGCGGAAGTTCCGCCTCGATCGAGCCGTCGGCATAAAGCGTATAGGCCATGCCGCCGATGATGCCGGAGCGCACCGCCGAACCGGCGGGTGCGGCGTCGGTGACGGGCACGGGCGCGCGCGGCTTCGGTACCGGAGCAGGCTCGGGTTTCGGCACCGACACTTCCCGCTCGGCACGTTCGGGTGCGGGCTCGCGCACTCGCGGCAGAGGTTCGGCCTGAACGCGCGCGGAGCGCTCGGGCGCCGGCTCGCGGATACGCGGCGGAGGCTCGGCCTGAACGCGCGC
>JAYUHJ010000496.1:0-33105 GCA_043767065.1 Hyphomicrobiales bacterium
GGGCCGGTTCGATCGGCGGCAGCAGGCGTCCTTCGCTCGCGGCGTCCTCGAAGGCGAATTCGTCCTCGTCCACGTCGCCGAGCGGGACGATCTTGGGAAGCAACGCCGCGTCGGTCCCGAGCGCGTCGAGAATGGCGTGCGACAGCGCGCGCGCCGCGCGCCGCGTCGGCAGGAAGATCGTGGCCGACGCGAGCGCCAGCGGGTTGTTGCGCGGCTCGAAGCCCGGCACGAGCTTGCCGTCGAGCAAAGCGTTTACCAGCGTCGGTAAAAACGGCGCCGAAGCCGGAATGGTGAAAACGCGGGGCGTGCTCATGGCTCAGACCGAGCCGCGGCGCATGGCCTCTTCGGTGGCCTCGATCGCTTCGGGCGAGCCCACATGCATCCACGTGCCTTCGAGCGCGAGCCCATGGAGCCGGCCTTCCGCCTCGGCCCGGTCGAACAGCCGCGTGAGCGAAAACGCGCCGACCGGCGCACCCGCGAACAGGCGCGGCGCCAGCACCGCCGCCCCCGCATAGACCAGGGGAGCGCGCTCTTGCTCGCCGCGCTTTTTGAGTTTTCCTTGCGCATCCATTCCATAGTCGCCCCGGCCACGATAGCCGATCGCGCCGGTGCTCGGCGCCAGGAGAAGGAGTACATCGATGCGCGCGGCGTCGAATGCGCGGCCGAGGCGTTCCAGATTCGACGCTCCGCCTTCCAGCCACAAACTGTCGGAATTCATCAGCAGGAACGGGTCCTGACCAAGCCTTTGTAAAGCCTTGACGATTCCGCCACCGGTGTCGAGCAGCGCGTCCCGTTCGTCGGAGATCACGATCTTCGGATGCTTCCGCGCCTTCAGATGCCGCTCAAGCGCGTCGGCGAAGTGATGCAGGTTGACGACAGCGGTCTCGACACCGGCCGCGGCCAGCCGATCGAGCGCGTGGTCGATCAGCGCCTTGCCGCCGACTTCGATGAGCGGCTTCGGCTTCGTATCGGTGAGCGGCTTCATGCGCACGCCCAGGCCCGCCGCCAGCACCATGGCGGTCTTCGGCACCCCTTGGCTTTCGGCGATAGTCACGGCTGGCCGATCAGGTTTCGGCGGGCGGCGGAACATGCGTGTCGTACCACGCCTTCAGGTCCTCGAGCGAGGGATGGCCGAGTGCGCGCATCAGATAGTTCCGCACCCGCGGCAGGTGCTTCAGATATTGCGGCTTGCCGTCGCGCCGCTCTAAGCGAGCAAAAATGCCCATGATCTTGGTCGCGCGCTGGGCGCCGAGCGTGACGTACTGGCGCGCGAACACGGAGGGATCGAACGACGGATCTTTCTCGCTGCGGCCGAACGCGTAGCGCGACATCAAGGCGAGTTCGAGCGCTTCCGATACATCTGCACGCGCGTCCATCAGCAGCGAGGCGACGTCATAGGCGTGCGGGCCGATCAGCGTATCCTGGAAATCGAGGATTCCGATACGCGCGGTCTCGCGCCGTTCCGGCAGCCATAGAAGATTGGGCGAATGGAAATCGCGCAACACCCAAGTCTTGGGCGCGGCGAGCGGCTCCTCCAGTGCGGTGCGCCACAGCGTCTCGAATTGCATGCGCGCATCGGCGGCAACCACCGCGCCGCGATAGGGCAGGTACCAATCGAGCAGGAGCTCGAGCTCGATCAGGTAGGCGTCGAGGTCGTAGGGCGGGATTTCGTATTCGATGCGTGGCGCCACCGGCAGTTTCACGGGAAGCTCGAAGCTATGCAGCGCAATCAGAACGTCGATCGCCGCCTCATAGCGCTCTTCGACCGGCGTCGGTGGATCGCCGGCGGCGATGCCCTTGTTGCCGAAGTCCTCGATCAGCAACAGGCCGCTTTCGATGTCGGCAGCGATGATCTCCGGCGCGCTGAATCCCCTCTCGCGGAGAGCCCGCGCGATCGCCACGTACGGGCGCATGTTTTCGGCCAGATGCGCGATGGCGCTGTAGGGCAGGCCGTTCTTCACCGGCGGGCCGTCGGGCCGCGGCGGCGCGTTCATCAGGATCACGCTGGTGCCCGATAGCGCGAGTCGCTCATAGCTCCGGGTCGACGCATCGCCCTGGATGCGCCGCCGCCGCGCCGGGCCGAAGCCCGCCGCGTCGATCACCGCGCGCGCCGCGCGCAGCCGCTCGAGCCGCGGGATCCAGGTGCCGAACCCGCTGAGCCGCACGTGCCGGTGCGTGGGGCCGAGATCGGGCGCGATCGAGAGCGCGATATCGAGCCGGTCGGTCTGGATCAAAGTGCCGGCGCGCTCAGGCCATTCCACGAATAGCACCGCGCCGTCGGCCGCCTCGTCCCAGCCGAGCTCGGCAAGCTCGGCCAAGGTCTCGACCCGGAACAGATCCGCGTGCACGATGGAAAATTGAGGCAGATCATAGGCTTGCAGGAGGGTGAAGGTCGGGCTTGGAACTTCCAGGCGCGCATTGCCTGCCAGATAGCGGATCACCGCGCGTGCCAGTGTCGTCTTCCCGGCGCCGAGGTCGCCCGAGAGCGTAATCACGTCGCCCGGGTCGAGCGCGACAGCCAAGTCCATGGCGAGCCGCTCGGTGGCGTTCTCGTCGGGCAATGCCACGTCCCAGGTAGCGCGCGGAGCGTTGATGGTGAGCATGGTCTACTCGGCGGCCTTGTGATCGGCCACGGCCGCGGGCGGGAAGATGCAAGTCACGACCGCGCCGCCACCGGGCGCATTGTCGATCGCGACGCTGCCGCCGTGCAACGCCACGAACGAGCGCACGATCGAAAGCCCGAGCCCGGGGCCGCGATGTTTGGAGCCCCGCGCGTGCGTCTCGAAGCGGCCGAACACGCGCTCCATAAGTTCGGGCGGCACGCCCGGTCCCTTGTCGGCGACGCGGAAGATAACTGCGCCGTCGCGCCGCTCGGCCGCGAGCGTAATCGTCTCGCCGCGCGGCGAAAAACCGACGGCGTTGGAAAGCAGATTGAACAGGATTTGCCGCACGCGCTTGGCGTCGGCACGCAACGCCCCGATATCGGGCCGCACCCGGATATCGAGCTTCAGGTTCTGCTCGGCCAGACGGTCGCGGATGCCTTCGGCCGCGGCCTGCATCGTTTCGCGCACATCGACGTCGGAGAGCTCGAGCTGCATCGCGCCGGCGTCGATGGTGGCAAGATCCAGAATATCGTTGATGATGGCCAAGAGCGCCGCGCTCGATTCAGTGATGTGACCGACATATTCGCGCTGCTTCGTGTTCAGCGGACCGATCACCGGATCGTCCAGCAGCTGCGCGAAGCCGATGATCGTGGTCAGCGGCGAACGCAGCTCGTAGGACACGTGATGCACGAATGCGCTCTTCAGCGCATCGGCCGCGATCAGCGCCTCATTGCGCTCGACCAACGCCCGCTCCACGTTCACGCTGTCGGAAACGTCGCGGAAGGTGACCAGCGTGTCGCCGTCGGGCAGCGGCAAGGCCGCGCAATCGAGCACGCTGCCGTCGACCCGCTCCACCCGCCGCTCGACCGGCGTGCGATGCTCGAGCGCCGTTACCGCAAGCTTGATGGCGCCGAGGGCTTCCTCGCCGCCCAACCTGCGGCCCAACAGCGTGCGGGTCCAGCCGGCAACGGTATCGATATGCGGCCGCGTTGCGAGCGCTTGCGGCGAAAGCTTCCACATCTGTGCGAAGACCGGATTGTGCAGCTTCAGCCTGCCGTCGGTGCCGAACACGGCGACGGCTTCGGTCAAGGCTTCCAGCGTTTCGCTTTGCGTCCGGTTCAGCGCGTTGAAGCGGCTCTCCAGCTCGATGCGCTCGCTGATGTCGTCAAAGAGATACGTGACCCCATGCTCCGGGTTGGGGTTGGTGACCACGCGCAAGGCGCGGCCGCCGGGCAGATACCAGCGGTGTTCCTTGGGCTCGACGGCGCGATAGGCATCCAGCAACTGCGCCTTCCAGGCGCGGAAGTCGGCTTGTTCCGGGAGCCGGCGCTCGGTCCTGAGCCGGTCGAGGATTGCCGAATCCGTCGGCCGCTCGTCGAGGAAAGCGGGATCGAGCTGAAACAGCGCGCGATACGCGGCGTTATAGAAGACCAGCCGCTCGTCGGCGCCGAAGATCGCGACCGCGGTCGCCAGCTGGTCGAGCGTGCGCCGGTGCGCGGCGACGACACGCGTGAGTTCGGCCCGGATCGTCTCGGCCTCGGTGGCGTCGATGCCGACGCCGGCCGCACCCCGCGTGCCCGAAACCTCGACGACGTCGAGCATGCGCCGCTGTCCCGCGACGACCGCAGGCAGGCGTTTGGCGAAAGTCCGTCCCTCGGCGCGCGCACGCAGCGCTTCCTCGCGCGCGGTGCGATCGAGCAGCTCGAGTCCACGCGCGATCGCGTCGTCGGCGTCGCGCGCTTCGACGGCCAGGGCATAAGCGTGGTTGGCGAAAACGAGACGGCCCTCGGAGTCGCGAATCCAGATCGGCGCCGGCACCGCCGCGAGCAGCGCGCGCATTTCCTCAACTTCAGCCTCGAGCCGGCTGAACGACTCCAAAAGCGTCGCATGGTCGAGGCGCGCCCCGGTAAGCTCGCGTAGCCGCAACACCGCGGCCCCCGCGATCGGCCTGCCCTCGATCTCGACATGGCGGGAGTCGCGCGTACGCAACACGCGGCCGAAGGCTTCGCCGCGGCGCCGGAGCGCGTCGAGCGCCGCCTCCATTTCGCGCGCGGCCCCGGGCTCCAACCAGGTGCCGAACGCCAGGAGCCGCCGCACCGCCGGCTGCCCCGTCAGCCCGGCCGCATCGCCCAGAATCAGCGGCTCGGCCGAGGTTTCACGCCAGGCCACGATCACCTGCGGTTCGCTCAAAATGATCGCATTGGCCCGGTCGAGCTCGTCTTTCAGGCGCGCGATCTCGCCCCGTGCCTGATCGAACGCACCGCTCGCGCGCACGCGGGTTCGCAGGTACGCGATCGAAACCACCACGGCAAAGACCAGGATGCCGAGCGTGAGCGCGAGCGAGGCGATCTCGTGGCGCTCGAGGCTTGTGAGCGCATGAAGGTAAGAAGTGCCTGGCGCCCGCGATGCCTGGGCGAGCGCTTGGGAGGAAACGGGGATAGCAGCGAAAGCTGCGAGCAGGAACGCGGCACCGATGCGGCGCTGCGCGCCGCGTAGAGCGCGATTTTCTACCTGTTCCGACATTCCCCGAACCCGCTCGCTGCCGCTGCCGTCAGCGAATCGGGCCACTCTAGGGCGTGCGGAGTCGCGGCAGAAGAGGGTTTTGGCGCCTCAGAGGCCCTCGAACAGGGCGGTCGAAAGGTAGCGCTCGGCGAAGGACGGCACGATGACGACCACGTTCTTGCCCGCATATTCGGGCCGGCCTCCGACCTCGAAGGCAGCGGCGATCGCGGCACCCGATGAAATGCCGACCGGGATGCCCTCGTAGCGGGCAACCGCGCGGGCGGTGTCGAAAGCCGTCTGATTGCCAACGGTCACCACCTCGTCCACCACCGAGCGGTCGAGCACCTCGGGCACGAAACCGGCGCCGATGCCCTGGATCTTGTGCGGGCCCGCCTGGCCGCCGGACAGCACCGGGCTGTCCTCGGGCTCGACAGCGACGATGCGGATCGAGGGCTTCCTCGGCTTCAGCAGCTGGCCGACGCCGGTGATGGTGCCGCCGGTGCCGACGCCGGAGACGAACACGTCGATGGCGCCGCCGGTGTCGTTCCAGATTTCCTCGGCGGTGGTGCGGCGGTGAATCTCAGGATTGGCTTTATTGCGGAACTGCTGCGGCATAGCGGAATTGGGGATTTCGCGCAGCAACTCCTCGGCCTTGGCGACCGCGCCCTTCATGCCCTTGGGGCCTTCGGTGAGCACGAGCTCGGCGCCGAGCAGCGCCAGCATCTTGCGCCGCTCCATCGACATGGTCTCGGGCATAACCAGGATCAGCCGATAGCCGCGCGCGGCGGCGACGAAGGCGAGCGCGATCCCGGTATTGCCCGAAGTCGGCTCCACCAGCACGGTGTCGGCTTTGACCGCGCCAGCGGCCTCCATGGCGTCGATCATCGAGACGCCGATGCGGTCCTTGACGCTGCCGATCGGATTGAAGAACTCGAGCTTGGCCAGGATATTGGCCTTGACCCCGCGCATCTGCGGCAGCCGGTTCAAGCGCACCAGCGGGGTGTCGCCGATGGTCTCGGTGATCGAATCGAAGATGCGGCCGCGGCCCGGCTCGCGGGCGGGGGCGGCTTCTTTCCTCGGCTTACGCTGCAGTTCGGCCATTGGAATTCCTTGGCTTACCTGAGGGTCGATGGCGGGTTCGGATCAGGCCCTAGCATATCCACGGGCCAAATGTCGATTTTGCAAAAAACAACTGGTTTTAAATGTTGAAATCGGCAGAAGCCTCCGCATCGGCAAGCCCAAGCTTCTCGGCCTCTTGGCAGAGGCTTTCGATGCTGACGCCGGTGAGCGCGTTCTCGAACGCTTTCTCCGCGTTGGCGATGGCCGGGCCCACGACGCGGCTGACCAGCGCGGGCGCGGGGCTGGCTTCAGCGGCGGCCGTCGCTTCGGCGACGCGGACGATCTCGGCCACGGAAATCCGGCGCCGCTCGCGCGCCAGCTCATAGCCGCCGCGCGGGCCGCGCACGCCCTTCAAGACGCCCGCGTGCACCAGCGCCTGCAGGACCGGTTCAAGGTGACGCGGCGGCAGCTTGTGCCGCTCGGCGAGCGCCTTGGCCGCCACCGGCTGGCCGCGCGCGTGGATCGCCACATCAATGACGGCGGCGACCGCAAGCAGACTCTTTTCCGACAGCCGCGCCATGTCAGCCGGTTCCGGTCTTGCCGAGGCCGGTCGAGCCGAAGCCGCCCTCGCCGCGCGCGGTTGCGGGCAGCTCGGCGAGCTCGGTCAAAGTTGCGCGGTTCACCTGCGAAAACACGATCTGCGCGATGCGCAGGCCGCGCGTGACGACGAACGGCTCCTTGCTGTGATTGATCAGCAGTACGCGCACCTCGCCGCGATAGTCGCTGTCGATGGTGCCGGGCGCGTTGAGCACCGTTATCGCCTTGCCGAGCGCGAGCCCCGAGCGTGGCCGGATCTGGCCCTCGTAGCCTGCGGGAATAGCCAAGACGATCCCGGTCGGAATCGCGGCCCAGGCGCCAGGCACGAGCTTCATCGGGTGATCGTCGGGGACCGCGGCGGTGAGATCGAGGCCGGCCGCGCCTTCGCTGGCGTAAGCGGGGGCCGGCAGGTCGGCTCCGTGCGGAAGTCTCGTAAACGGAACCGAGATCATGAATTGGCCCCGCGGCGCAACGCATCGGCGATCCGCTTCACCAGCGCGCCGGCGACCGCTTCTTTGGTTTGCAGCGGCCAGGATTCGACGCCCTTTTCGGTCACCAGATGAATCTGGTTGGCCTCGCCGCCGAGCACGCCGGATTGGTCGGAGACGTCGTTGGCAACGATCCAGTCGCAGCCCTTCTTTTTCAGCTTCGCCCGCGCGTGCTCCAGGAGCTTCTCGGTCTCCGCCGCAAAGCCCACCACGAGCTTGGGCCGCAGCGAATGGTGCGAGATGCGCGCGAGCACGTCCGGGTTCTCGACCAGCGCAAGCGCCGGCGGCTTGTCGCCGGTCTTCTTCATCTTCTCCTGCGCGCGGGCCTCGACCCGCCAATCGGCGACCGCGGCGACGCACACCGCGGCATCGGCAGGAAGCGCGGCTTCCGCGGCTTCGAGCATTTCGCGAGCGGTTTCCACGTGAATGGTCTTCACGCCCTCGGGATCGGGAATATCGACCGGGCCTGAAACGAGCAGGACATCGGCACCCGCGCGGGCCGCAGCAAACGCGATCGCGTGGCCCTGGCGGCCAGAGGAGCGGTTGGAGATGAAGCGCACCGGATCGATCGGTTCCCGCGTGGGACCGGAAGTGACGAGCATCCGGCGTCCCGCGAGCGCGGTCCGCTCCGGCTCCATCGAGAAAATATCTTCGATCGCGGCGACGATTTCCAAGGGCTCCGCCATGCGGCCGATGCCGGCCTCGCCACTCTCGGCCATCTCGCCCTTGTTGGGGCCGACGAACAGGCGGCCGTCGGAGATCAGGCGGGCATGGTTGCGCCGCGTTGCCGGATGCGCCCACATTTGCGGGTTCATGGCGGGCGCCAACAGAATCTTCTTGTCGGTAGCGAGCAGCACCGCCGCCGTGAGATCGTCGGCGATGCCGGCGACCATCTTGGCCATGCGGTCGGCGGTCGCGGGTGCCACTACGACCAGGTCGGTCTCGCGCGCCAGGCGAATGTGCCCGACATCGAGCTCGCTCGTCTGATCGAAAAGTTCAGTGAACGCGCGCTCGCCCGCGATGGCGCCGACCGAAAGCGGCGTGATGAATTCCTGCGCCGCGCGGGTCATGACCGTGCGCACGCGCGCGCCGCGCTCCCGCAGCCGCCGGATGAGGTCGAGGCTCTTATAGGCGGCGATGCCGCCGCCGATTACGAGCAGGATACGCTTGCTCTTGAGAGACATGGTGGGAGCCGGATCTAGGCCTCGCGGGCGGGGCCCGCTAAAACTCATAACTTCCCTGTACAATTATGGCATTTACGGACGGCAGCGCAAATAGCTGGACGCCGACCAGCACCCGAAACGCTTTTCTTGCTTAACGGAACATCCAGATCGCGATCAGGCCCGCGATCACCCATAGCGCCAAGCTGGTCCAGCGCCAGTGCCTGGCCTCGGAGCGGCCCATGGCCTCGACTGTCTCGGGCGCCAGCACCAGGCCCTCGCGCGTCTGTTCGTCGAACCGCTCGAGCGTCGCCGCCGCGCGCGAGAGCATCGCGGGCGCGGCGCCGATCAGTCGCCCGATACCGCCGAGCTCGATCGCCGTCTCCTCGATGCGCCCCACGGGTCCCAGGTGGCGCTCGACCCATTCACGCACCACCGGCTCCGAGGTCGTCCAGATATCGAGCTTGGGGTCGAGGCCGCGGGCGACGCCTTCGACCACCACCATGGTCTTCTGCAGCAGCAGAAGCTCCGGCCGCGTGCGCATGTCGAACAGCCCGGTCACCTCGAACAGCAGCGTCAGCAACTTCGCCATGGAAATCTCATCGGCGGGCCGGTCGTGAATCGGCTCGCCGATGGCGCGGATCGCCTGCGCGAAATCCTCGATCGAATGGTGCGCCGGCACGTAGCCGGCCTCGAAATGCACTTCGGCGGTGCGATGCCAGTCGCGCGTGATGAAGCCAAACAGGATCTCGGCCAGGAACTTGCGCTCCTTCGGCCCGAGCCTGCCCATGATCCCGCAATCGACCGCCACCAACCGGCCTTCTGCATCGACGAACAAGTTTCCCGGATGGAGATCCGCGTGGAAGAAGCCGTCGCGCAGCGCCTGGCGCAGGAACGACTGGATCAGCACGCGCCCGAGCCGCACCGGGTCGTGGCCGGCGCGAATGAGCGCCTCGCGGTCGGCAAGCGGGATGCCATCGATCCATTCGGTCGTGAGCACGCGCCGCGCGGTGTGCTCCCAGTCCACCGTCGGCACGCGAAAGTCGGGGTCGCTGCTGGTGTTCTCGGCGAGCTCCACCAGCGCCGCGGCCTCGAGCCGCAGATCCATTTCGATCGCGACCGAGCGCGCCATGGTTTCCACCACCGCAAGCAGCCGCAGCCGCCGCGCATCGGCCGAGCGCCGCTCGCCGAGCTTCGCGGCAAAGAAAAAGGTATCAAGATCGCGTTGGAAACGCTGCTCGATCTGCGGCCGCAGCACCTTGACCGCGACCGGCCGTACGCTGTCCGGGCCGCGCGCTTCGGCGCGGTGCACCTGCGCGATCGATGCAGCGGCCACCGGCGGCCCGAACTTGATAAATAATTCCGCCACCGGCTTGCCGAGGGCTTCGGCGATGGCCGCCTCGGCTTGCACTTGCGGGAAGGGCGCCATCTTGTCCTGCAAGGTTTCAAGATCGCGGGCGATGGCCTTGCCGACGACATCGGGCCGCGTCGCCATGAACTGGCCGAGTTTCACGTAGGAGGGCCCGAGCTTGGTGAGCGCGGCCGCCAGCCGCGCCGAACCCGGGCCGGCGTCGCGCCGCTCCAGCATGCGCGCGAGCTTGAGGCCGAGCCGCGCTCCTGCGGGTAGCGGCGTCGGATCGACCAGGGCGAACACGCCTTCCCGCGCGAGCACGAGGCCGGCGCGAGCCAGGCGCGTCAGGTGCACGATCGCTGCGATCACGGGGTCCTCAGAGCCGCCAGCCGGAATGCAGCGCGACAATGCCGCCGCTCATCGGCGTGGCAACCACGCGCCCGAAGCCGGCCTTGCGCATCATCGCGGCGAAGGTTTCGCGGTCGGGGAAGCGGCGGATCGATTCCACCAGATAGCGATAGGGCTCGGCGTCGCCGGCCACCACGCGGCCGATCTCGGGGATCACGCGGAACGAATAAGCCTCATAGAGCGCGTCGAGCCCGGGCACATCGACCTTGGAGAATTCGAGGCACAGGAATCGCCCGCCGGGCTTGAGCACTCGAAACATCTCGACGAGCGCCGCTTCGATGCGGGGCACGTTCCGGATCCCGAACGCGATCGTCACCGCGTCGAAGCGCCGCTCAGTGAACGGCAGCGCCTCCGCATTGGCCTCGACGAACTCGACACGGCCGGAAAGCTTGCGCTCCCTGGCGCGCGCGCGGCCAACCGCGAGCATGTCACCATTGATGTCGGCCACGAGCGCCCTGGTGTTCGGCCCGCCCGCGGCGACCGCGCGGAAAGCGATGTCGCCGGTGCCGCCGGCGACATCGAGCAGCTCGTAGGCCCGAGCGCTCTTCGTGGGCCCGAGCGCGGTGACCAGCGCGTCCTTCCAGGCCCGGTGCAGGCCGCCGGACATCAGATCATTCATCAGGTCGTAGCGCCGCGCGACCTTGTGAAAGATCTCGTCCACGCGCCGCTGCTTGTCGGCAAGCGGCACGTCGCGGAAGCCGAAATGGGTGGTGTCGGACATCATCGCCTCGAATGCGGCCGGACCATAGCGCGGGGTCCGGCGAGAGGCTATCACCGTCGCCGCCACCACTCGCGAAGGTAAACGTGCCCGAGCTTCCCGAAGTCGAAACCGTGCGCCGCGGCCTCGCCCCTGTCATGGAGGGCGCGAAATTCTTGAGCGTAGAGGCGCATCGCCTGGACCTGCGCTGGCCGCTGCCGAAGGACTTCGCGCGGCGTCTCACCGGCCGGCGCGTGCAGCGCCTCGGCCGCCGGGCCAAGTATCTTCTGGCCGCGCTCGACGATGGCGAAGTGCTGGTCATGCATCTCGGCATGTCGGGCTCGTTCCGGATCGCGCACGAGGCGAGCGATAAGACTCCCGGCGACTTCCATCATCCGCGCGGCAAGACCGGCGCCCACGACCACGTGGTGTTCCATATGTCCTCGGGCGCCATTGTCACCTTCAACGACCCGCGCCGCTTCGGCGCGATGCTGCTGGTGCGGGCCGATAAGCTCGCGCAGGACAAGCTGTTCCGCGCGCTCGGGCCCGAGCCGCTCGATGCGGCTTTCACCGCCGCTGTGCTGGCTGCGGCCTGCGACGGCAAGAAGACCAGCCTCAAAGCCGCGCTCTTGGATCAGTGCGTGGTGGCTGGGCTCGGCAATATCTATGTATGCGAGGCGCTCTATCGCGCACATTTGTCGCCCAAGCACATGGCCGCGGTTCTCTCTAGCCGCAGCAAGCCGACGGACGCGGCGAGGAACCTCGTCAAGGCGATCCGGCAGGTCTTGGGCGACGCGATCAAGGCCGGCGGCTCGAGCCTGCGCAATTACGTCAAGGCTGATGGCGAACTCGGCAACTTCCAGCATAAGTTCCGAGTCTATGACCGCGAGGGTGCACCGTGCCCGACGCCGCGCTGCAAGGGGAAAATCCGCCGCATCGGGCAGACCGGCCGCTCCACCTTCTATTGTCCGGTCTGCCAGCATTGAGCGCGCGGCCAAGGCGTATTCTACTGGTCCGCAATTCTACTCGCCTGCAGGAGGTTCCCATGGCCTACGAGACTATCCTGGTCGAAACCCGCGGCCGTGTCGGCCTCGTCACGCTCAATCGCCCGAAGGCCTTGAACGCGCTGAACCAGACACTCCTATCCGAGCTGATCGCCGCGCTCGAGGCCTTCGACGCCGATCCCGCCATCGGCTGCATCGTGCTCACCGGCTCGGACAAGGCGTTTGCCGCCGGCGCCGATATCAAGGAGATGCAGAACCTTACTTATCCTGAGAGCTTTCTCGGCGACGCCTTCACCCCGACCGACCGCATCGGGCGCATCCGCAAGCCGATCGTCGCAGCTGTCGCGGGTTACGCGCTCGGCGGCGGCTGCGAACTCTCCATGATGTGCGACATCGTGATCGCTGCCGACAACGCGCAGTTCGGCCAGCCCGAGATCAAGCTTGGCGTGATGCCCGGCATCGGCGGCACCCAGCGGCTGCCGCGCGCGGTCGGCAAGACCAAGGCCATGGATCTGGTGCTCACCGGGCGCATGATGGGAGTCGAAGAAGCCGAGCGCGCGGGTCTGGTGGCCCGCATCGTTCCGGCGGCCAAGCTCATAGAGGAGGCGCTGAAGGTGGCCGAGACCATCGCCGCCATGTCGCTGCCGATCGTCATGATGGCCAAGGAGAGCGTGAACCGGGCGTTCGAGTCGCCGCTCGCCGAAGGCGTCCGCTTCGAGCGGCGCCTGTTCCACTCTATGTTCGCGGTGGCCGACCAGCGCGAGGGCATGAGCGCCTTCGTCGAGAAACGAAAGCCCGATTTCAAGCACCGCTGAGCAACGCGGCCGCGTCAGACCAGATGTCGCGCGCTCGTGCCCGGACCCCGGCGAACTCCGACTACGAACCCGATCGCGTGCGCGAGCGCCAGCAATTGCACCGCAACTAGCGCGCCTGGTTTTTCGCCCACCGCCTGCAGCGCCGCCCGTGTCGCCCGCAGGTGCGTGCGCATTTCGCGGTTCGCGATGCGGAACAGGCCGCCTTTGCCCAGGAGCGTTCCGAATTTGGCGCGGTAGGCGCCGCTCACGCGCCCATTGTGGAAATGGGCGAACGGCGTCCACCAGCGCCCGTGCGTTTGCACGTGGGTGACCGCGATATCGGAACACATCGCGGTCCGCGCCGACGCGGCGCTGGCCGGCAGGAACGAGAATTCGAACCAGCCCGGCGCGGGTGCCGCCGGCAACGCGCGCCTCCGCACGGCAACGTTCGAGATACAGGGTGTCTGCGCGTGCAGCGCTGCCGGGGCAAAACGGGCGAAGGTCATCCGGAAATTGGCGCGATCCATCAGGCGCTGCTCGGAGCCATTGACGACCGCGCCGCCGAGCACCTCGAGCTTTGGATCGGCCGCGAAGAGGTCGCGCACCCGAACGCACCAGTCGTCGGGCAATCGGCAATGGTCCTCGGTCACGGCCACGACTTCGCTCCGAGCTGCGGCGATCCCCGCAGCGCGCAGCGCGAATACGTCGGCGCCCGGCAGATACAGGATTCGCACCCGGGCTACGTTCCGCGGCAGTAATAAAGGAGGCTCAGCAGCGCCGCTCGCCAGCAAAAGCTCGCCATCGACGGGCTCGAGCGCGGTCAAGACCCCGCGGATAATCGGCTCGACCGCATCCCAGGAGGACACGGTTGGGATGACCATCGATAGGGAAGGGATCTGCACGTCATCTGCCATCGTTGCCGGTGATTCACTACCGCCAAACGTCTGATTTCAAGCGCCTTGTGAGGCGCACTGCGCCGTTGACGGGCTCCGGGCCCGCCACTATGGTCCGCCCCAATCGCGACGGCCCTGCGGTCGCCGCGTTCTCCCAAGAGCAAGCGGGTTGTTGGGGCGCAGTGCAAGCGTCCCGCCGCGCGGATACAGGATAGGGAATGGCGAATACTTCTTCAGCGAGGAAAGCGGCGCGCAAGATCACGCACCGCACCAAGATCAACACGGTGCGCCGCGCCCACATGCGCTCCCATCTTCGCAAGGTGGAAGAAGCGATCACGGCCGGCGACGCCAAGAAAGCGCGCGAAGCGCTAACTGCCGCCGAGCCCGAAATCATGCGTGCGGCGCAGAGCGGCATCATTCATCGCAACGCTGCCTCGCGGAAAGTATCCCGCCTCAGCCAGCGCGTGCGCAAGCTCGGCGGCTAACCACCTAATTTCGCAGCGTTTCCAGGTAAAAATCCGGCCCGCGGCCGGATTTTTGCGTTTGGCTCCGCCCGTCCCGGGTCGTCGGGACGGATCGGAGGCGTGATCGCGGCCTGCCTCACGCACAGCGGCGTTTGCCAGCGGGAAAAATCCGTTGCCGGGCAAGAAATTTCAAGAGTCAACAGAAGCTTGAGCGTAAAGCGATGTGCGGAATCGAACACTTGCGAAGACAGCGCGCGCTTGGCGGCGTGCTGAAAAAGATTTTATTCGACTGCGCGCTTTTTGCATCGCCTGCGTGATGCGTACAGATTCTCCAAGTGTGCTCAGAGCCTTGATCGATAACGCGGCCGCCACTCGTCGTCTCGAATGGTCGCGCAAGCGCTCTGCCGCAAGGGTTCCCGCCGAGATTCCCATTGCGCCCTTCCGGTGTCTATGCCTATCGTTTTGACGATCTCGGGCGCTTGCCCGGGGGCGATGTGGCTTAGCTCCGCGTAGGTCGCTCATCTTCGATGAGTTGGAGCGGATAAAAATGTACGTCCTAGTGTGGATCGCCGGCGCGTCGAGTTCGGGTGTCGCGGCCGGCATCGTAGCGTTCGTTGCGTACGACCGGGGGTAGCGTCGTTCGCCGATCGGTCGAGGCGTTTTTCTGACCGGGGTATCGGTACGACAAGAACGAAAACAGCCGCTCGGAGACGAGCGGCGGAATGGGGCGGCGATGAATTCAATGGATCATGGACGGGATACGAATTCCGCGCGCGTGTTGCGTGCTGCGGATGGGCATTCGCGACCGGTGCGGGGTGACGCCCGTTGGGCCGCGAATGCAACGACACTCTTCGCTACTCATTTGCGATGTGGCTTGGCCGTGGGACCGCCGTCGAAGCGTACCCGCGTGCTGGTTCTCTGACCTCCACGCTTTTGTAACCGCCGGTTTCGGGTAACGCCGACGCGTATCGCGGCGCAACCCCGGCCGACCTTCGCTGTTTCGTTCGTATCCGGACCTAACACGAGTTCTTTTCGAAGCAGGACCATTTCGCAATGACGCCACGCGAACCGAGAGAGCCCGGTAGCGAAAACGACGCAGGTCGCTGGGACCGTGTACGCCGCCGCTTGCGCGCCGAGGTCGGCGAGGACGTCTATTCGAGCTGGTTCACCCGCATGGAACTCGACGCGGTTGCGTCCGACATCGTGCGCCTGTCGGTGCCGACGCGCTTCCTCAGGAACTGGATCCAGTCGCATTATGCCGAGCGCCTGCTCGTGCTGTGGCGCGATGAGATCGCCGAGATCAAGAAGATCGACCTCGTCATGCGCTCAGCCATCACCGGCAGCGCCAACCACGAGGCCAAGCCCGCAAGCGCCGTTCCGCCGGCGCTCGCCGCGGCCCGCCAGGCCGCCGCCCGCGCGGCGCAAGCCAGCGCTCAGCGCGGCGATGGCCAGCCAGGCTCGCCGCTCGATCCCAGGCTCACGTTTGCCAGCTTCCTCGTCGGCCGCTCCAACGCGCTCGCGCACGCTGCGGCCCGCCAGGTCGCCGAGGCCATCGTTTCAGCGCAGCCGCGCTTCAACCCGCTCTATGTTCACGCCGCGGTCGGGCTCGGCAAGACGCACCTGCTGCAAGCCATGGCCTGGATCGCCGAGAGCCGCGGCCGCCGCGCGCAATACCTGACCGCGGAAAAGTTCATGTACAGCTTCGTGTCCGCGCTGAAAAACCAGTCGGCTATCGCCTACAAGGAAGCGATCCGCGGGATCGAGGTTCTGATCATCGACGACCTGCAGTTCCTGCAGGGGCGCACCGTGCAGCAGGAATTCTGCCACACACTAAACGCTCTGGTGGACGCCGGCCGGCAGGTGGTGGTCGCCGCCGACCGGGCGCCGGCCGAGCTCGAAAGCCTCGAGGAGCGCGTCCGCTCGCGGCTCGCCGGCGGGCTGGTGGTCGAGATCGGGCCGCTGGAAGAAGAGCTGCGGCTGCGCATTCTCGAGGCTCGTCTTGCGGGCCTCAAAGCGGAGCACCCGAACTTCGACGTGCCGGCCGCGGTGATCATCCATGTGGCCCGCCAGGTCACCCAGAACGGCCGCGATCTCGACGGCGCCGTGAACCGGCTCCTGGCCCATAACCAGCTGAGCGGCCGGCCGGTGACGATCGAAATGGCCGACGACGTGATCCGCGACCTGGTACGGCCCGCCGACCCCCGCCGCATACGGGTCGAGGACATCCTGCGCATTGTTTCCAAGCATTATGGAGTCTCGCGCGCCGACCTGCTCTCGGCGCGGCGCACCGCCAACGTGGTGCGGCCCCGCCAGATCGCCATGTATCTGGCCAAGACCCTGACTTTACGCTCGCTCCCGGAAATCGGCCGCCGTTTCGGTGGCCGCGACCACACCACGGTGCTGCATGCGGTGCGCAAGATCGAGGGACTGGTGCAGGGCGACAAGGTGCTGGCCGACGAGATCGAGGTTTTGAAACGTCTCTTGCAGGAGTGAGTCTTGCCTAAAGCGGGCCGAGAGGCCAAAGTCGGTGGTCCGGTGCGCGCGCAAGGCGCGGATCGCAAGATCAAGGTTTCCAACCGGATCGTCCCGTCATGAAGGTCACACTGGAGCGCTCCGAGCTCGTCAAGGCGCTTGCCCATGTCCACCGGGTGGTGGAGCGCAGGAACACGATTCCGATTCTGGCCAACGTCTTGATCCGCGCCGGCAAGGGCGGGCTCGAACTGAAAGCGACCGATCTCGATCTTGAAATCATCGAGAACGTGCCGGCCGAAGTGAAGCAGCCCGGCGCCACCACCGTTCCCGCCCACATGCTCTACGACATCGTGCGCAAGCTCGCCGAGGGCGCGCAGGTGCAGCTGGAAGCCGCCGGCGACCGCGCCACCTTGCTCGTGCGCGCCGGCCGTTCGCGCTTCACGCTGCAGACCTTGCCCGAGAGCGATTTTCCGGATCTCGCCGCCGGCGAGCTGCCGCACCGCTTCAAGCTCGCGGCCAAGGACTTCAAGCGCCTGGTCGAGAAGACTCAGTTCGCGATCTCGACCGAAGAGACCCGCTACTACCTGAACGGCATCTATTTGCACGCGGTCGACGAGAAGGGCCCAAAGCTCCGCGCGGTCGCGACCGACGGCCATCGCCTGGCCCAGGTCGAGATCGCAGCGCCCAAGGGCTCGAACGGCAAGCCCGGCGTGATCGTGCCGCGCAAGACCGTCGCCGAAGTGCAGCGGCTCCTGGAAGACGCCGGCGAAGAGATCGAGATCGAGCTTTCGCCGACCAAAGTTCGTTTCACGCTCGGCAAGACGGTGCTCACGTCGAAGCTGATCGACGGCACGTTCCCGGACTACGCGCGCGTGATCCCGGTCGGCAACGACAAGACGCTGGTGGTCGAGAAGAGCGAGTTCGCCGCGGCCGTGGACCGGGTCTCGACGGTGTCGAGCGAACGCGGGCGCGCGGTGAAACTTTCGCTCAGCGACGGCAAGCTCACGCTATCGGTCACCAACCCGGATTCGGGCAGCGCCACCGAGGAGCTCGAGGTTGAATACAGCTCCGAAGCCCTCGAGATCGGCTTCAACAGCCGCTATCTGCTCGACATCACACAGCAAATCGAGGGCGAGAAGGCCGAGCTCAAGCTCGCCGATCCCGGCTCGCCGACGCTGCTGCGCGACAAGGAGTCGGCCGGCGCGCTCTATGTGCTGATGCCGATGCGGGTGTGAGCCGCACCACGCCGAAGCCTGCCGCCGATCTGCGCACCGCGCGCCGCGCGCGGGTCTTGCGGCTGCGGCTCGAGAATTTCCGCTCCTATCGCCGCACCGAGCTCAATATCGGCGATGGGCCCGTTGTGCTGCTGGGCGCCAACGGCGCCGGCAAGACCAATCTCCTGGAGGCGATATCTTTTCTCGCGCCCGGCCGCGGTCTGCGCCGCGCCACGCTCGAGGAAGCGGCGTCGAACGAGGGCGACGGTGCCTGGGCGGTCGCCGCCGAGATCGAGGGCGCGCTCGGCACTGCCTCGCTCGGCACCGGGATCGAGCCGCCGGCCGAGGGTGCGCAGCCCACCCGCCGCTGCAAGATCGACCGCGAGCCGGTTGGCTCGGCTGCGGCCTTTGCCGATCATCTGCGGGTCGTGTGGCTGGTGCCGGAGATGGACGGGTTGTTTCTCGGCCCCGCGTCCGAGCGGCGGCGCTTCCTCGACCGGCTGGTGCTGGCGATCGATGCCGAGCATGGCAGCCGCGTCGCCGCGCTTGAGCGGGCGCTGCGATCGAGGAATCGCCTGCTCGAAGAGCCGTCGCCCGATCCGCGCTGGCTCGACGCGATCGAGCACGAGGTCGCCGAGCTTGCGGTGGCGGTCGCGGCTGCGCGCGCCGAATGCGTGCGCCGCCTGCGCGCCGAGATCGCGGCCTCGCGCGACCCGACCTCGCTGTTTCCCTCGGCCGAGATCGGCCTCGACGGCTGGATGGAAGCGGCGCTTGCGCACGCTCCGGCGATCGAGATCGAGGATCGCTACCGCGAGAACCTGCGCGAAGCGCGACCGCGCGACCGCGCCGCCGGCCGCACGCTCGAGGGCCCGCATCTTTCGGATCTTTTGGTGCTGCATGCCGGCAAGGGCATCGAGGCCGCGCGCGCTTCTACCGGCGAGCGCAAGGCGCTGCTCGTGGGCCTGGTGCTCTCGCACGCGCGGCTGGTGACCGCGATGCACGGCCTCGCGCCCGTAATATTGCTCGACGACGTCGCGGCCTTCCTCGACGTGGAGCGGCGCGCGGCGCTGTTCGAGGCGCTCGGCTTCCTCGGCGCGCAGGTGTTCATGACCGGCGTTGATGCGGACTCTTTTTCATCGCTCGGCACCGGCGCGGAGCGCTTTTTGGTGACGCCGGGGAGCATCGATCCGGCCGCCTGAAGGGGCCTGCTTGGGGAGGCGAAAAAGCCCTTTCCGCGCCAAGCCTTCTGGGTCATGCTTGCAGCAGTTTCGCATCCGAAACGAAGCGCGTGAAATAAGGCCGGATGCGGTAGAATTCGCACTCAAATCAAGCACCAAAACATTGCTCGTCCGGGCTAAGAATCGGCCCCAATCAGCCAAGCGATTCGAGACCATCCAATGGCCAAGCCGGTCCGCAAGGACACCACCAAAGAGACGCCGAAAGGGGCGCCGAAAAAGCCCGTTGAGGCCTACGGCGCGGAGTCGATTCAGGTCCTCAAGGGTCTCGACGCCGTGCGCAAGCGGCCGGGCATGTATATCGGCGACACCGACGACGGCTCTGGCCTGCATCACATGGTCTACGAGGTCGTCGATAACGCCATCGACGAAGCGCTCGCCGATTACGCCACCCTCGTCGACGTCGCGCTCAATGCCGACGGCTCCGTCACCGTCATCGACGACGGCCGCGGCATTCCCACCGACCTCCACAAGGAAGAGGGCGTCTCGGCTGCCGAAGTGATCATGACGCGGCTGCACGCCGGCGGAAAATTCGACCAGAATTCCTACAAGGTCTCCGGCGGTCTGCACGGCGTCGGCGTCTCTGTCGTCAACGCGCTGTCCTCGAAGCTCGAACTCACGATCTGGCGCGGCGACAAAGAATATTTCATGCGCTTTCACGACGGCGATGCGGAAAAGCCGCTGAAAGTGGTGGGCGACGCCAAGGACAAGCGCGGCACCCGCGTCACCTTCTGGCCGAGCCATAAGGTCTTCACCAAGACCGAGTTCGATTTTGCGACGCTCGAACACCGGTTGCGCGAGCTCGCGTTCCTGAATTCCGGCGTCAAGGTGACGCTGAAAGACCTGCGCGGGCCCGAGCCGCGCGTCGAGGAAATGCTCTATGACGGCGGTGTCGAAGAGTTCGTGCGTTTTCTCGATCGCAACAAGAAGCAGCTCATCCCCAAGCCGCTGCTGATCAAGGGCGAGCGCGAAAAGATCATCGTCGAGGCGGCGCTATCGTGGAACGACAGCTACCACGAGACCGTGCTCTGCTTCACCAACAACATCCCGCAGCGCGACCGCGGCACCCACTACACCGGCTTTGCCGCCGCGCTCACACGTCAAGTGATCGGCTATGCCGAGAAGGCGGGCCTCTCCAAGAAGGAAAAGGTGGACCTGTCGGGCGAGGACTGCCGCGAGGGTCTCACTGCGGTGCTTTCGATCAAGGTCCCCGACCCGAAATTCTCGAGCCAAACCAAGGACAAGCTGGTCTCCTCGGAAGTGCGGCCGGTGGTCGAGGCGGTGGTCAACGATGCGCTCGCTGCCTGGTTCGAGGAACATCCGGCGGCAGCCAAGTCCGTCGTCTCCAAGGTCGTGGAGGCCGCCGCCGCCCGCGAGGCCGCGCGCAAGGCCCGCGACCTCACGCGCCGCAAGGGCGCCCTCGATTTCGCGTCACTGCCCGGCAAGCTCGCCGACTGTCAGGAGCGCGATCCGGCCAAGTCGGAGCTGTTCATCGTCGAGGGCGATTCGGCCGGCGGCTCGGCCAAGCAGGCGCGCGATCGCGCATTCCAGGCGGTGCTGCCGCTGCGCGGCAAGATTCTCAACGTCGAGCGCGTGCGGGTGGACAAGATGCTCGGCTCGCAGGAGATCGGCACGCTGATTACCGCGCTCGGTACCGGCATCCGCGAGGACTTCGATCTCTCAAAATTGCGCTACCACAAGATCATCATCATGACCGACGCCGACGTAGACGGCTCGCACATCCGCACCCTGCTGCTGACCTTCTTCTACCGGCAGATGATGAGCCTGATCGAGGGCGGTCATCTCTTCATCGCCCAGCCGCCGCTCTACAAGATCACCCGCGGCAAGTCCGAGCAGTACCTCAAGGACGAGCGCGCGCTCGACGATTATCTGATGACCGCCGGCCTCGAAGAGGCGGTGCTGAAGCTCGCCAATGGCTCCGAGCGCGCCGGCCGCGATCTGGCTTCGATCCTGGAGGAAGCGCGCGGCGCCCGCACGGTGCTGCGCGGCCTGCATCCGCGCTATGATCGCGCGGTCGTCGAGCAGATCGCGATCGCCGGTGCACTCTCGCCCGAGATTCTCCCCGACCCGAAAAAGGCCGAAGCCGCAGCCGCTTACGTGGCCCGGCGCCTCGATGCGCTCGCCGACGAAACCGAGCGCGGCTGGGCCGGCGCAAGCGACGCGGAGGGCTTCAAGTTCACACGCACCGTGCGCGGCGTGCGCGAGGTCGCCGTGGTCGATCCGGCCTTTCTCAGCTCGGCCGACGCGCGCAAGCTCGACGGCATGGCGGTGCACCTGCAGGAAATCTACGCCAAGCCCGCCAAGCTCCTGCGCAAGGGCGACGAGACGGCGGTCTATGGCCCGGTCGGCCTGTTCGAAGGGGTCACCGGCACCGGCCGCAAGGGCATCGCGCTGCAGCGCTACAAGGGCTTGGGCGAGATGAACCCGGAGCAGCTGTGGGAGACCACGCTCGACGTCAACGCGCGCTCGCTGATGAAGGTGACGATCAAGGAAGTCGACGAGGCCAATAACCTGTTCGGCGACCTGATGGGCGACGACGTGGAGCCGCGGCGCAATTTCATCGAGAAGAACGCGCTCTCGGCGAGCGTGGACGTGTGAACGAGCAAGTGCTTCTTCTTGCCCGTCATGACCGGGCGAAAGGCGCGCCGCGCCGTCTTCGCACCTGAAGTCCCAGCCCTCCGCGGCGTAAGCGTCAGCCAAACGGCGCGGAGGGGCGGGATTAGGGGCGCAAGGGCGTTATTCCTGCAAAAGCAACCCATCCCCATGGACGTACCAATCAGCACGTGATGACCAATGAGCATGTCGGTCGGGGGCAGCGCCAAGCGGTTCATCGAAGCCTCCGGCAGGAACAATCGCCTCGCGCCCGCTGCGGGTTAGGTGCGGCATGGGGCTGCCGCACGTCTTGCAGAACGCCGTTGCAAAGCTTCGAGCTTGGGGCAGGTCGAAACGCACGACAGACGCTTCTCCCCGAAGCCATCGAAGCGCCGAGGCTTTCACGATCACCTCGCAAGAATGCGCAGTCCCGGTTGCTTTCCGGCAACGTGAGCAATGGCAATTCAGGAAGAGATTGAATGGTCCCTCGACCTCAAACGCGACCTCGCCACATATGCAGCTCCCCCGAAATGTTGCCATTTTCGTCTCTTCGCCTGGTACATGCCTCGCACAACGTTTGGCTTCCTCCCCTTGTATCGAGGATTGCAGGCGGCAGCCACCTGCGGCCAGTCACGCCGCTAGTTTGTCAGCGTGTCGGTTCCAACTCCAGGGCAGAAGCTCGGCCAGCCGGTTAATCGGATGACCCTTGGCCATGCGGTCGATGACGTCGACAAGGTAGGCTTCGGGATCGAGCCCGAAGTCGGGCCTAGGGCAGGAGCAGCAGCGAGCCGGTCGATTTTCGCGCTTCAAGGTCGCGATGCGCGGTGGCTGCGTTCTTTAGTGCGTAAGTATTACCGATCTCGACCTTGAGCACGCCGCGCATCACCAGCTCGAACAGCTCGGCTGCCGCCGCGCGCATGGTCTCCGTGTCGCGGATATAGGTGCTCAGGCCCGGCCGGCTCACGGAAAGCGAGCGCTTGGCGAGTAGAAGTAGATCGAGCGGCGGCACGTGACCGGAGGCATTGCCGTAGTTCACCGCCATCCCGAACGGCCGGATGCAATCGAGCGAGGCCTGGAACGTATCCTTGCCGACGCCGTCGAACACCGCCGAAACGCCTTGCGGCGCGAGCTTCTTCACCGCGGCAACGAAATCCGTCTCGCGATAGAGAATCCCATGGCCGCAGCCATGCGCCTGCGCCACCCGCGCTTTCTCGGGCGATCCAACGGTGCCGATCACCGTGGCGCCGAGATGCTTGGCCCATTGGCACAGGATCAATCCGACGCCGCTCGCGGCCGTGTGGATCAGGATGGTGTCGCCGGGCTTGGGCCGGAAGATGCGGTTGATGATGAGGGAAGCCGTAAATCCCTTGACCATCAGTGCCGCCGCCTGCCGGTCGGAGATGCCGTCCGGGAGTTTAATGAGACGCTCGGCCGGAACATTGCGTGCTTCCGCATAGGCGCCGCTCGCCTGAAAAAACTCGCCCTGCATACCCGCATAAACCACCCGGTCGCCCAGCTTGGATCCGCTGACGCCCGCCCCGATGCTCTCGATGACACCGGCCGCTTCGTTGCCGAGGATGATCGGAAAATCCTGCGGCTTCGCCAGATAAAAGCCGCCGCGGCGCACGTTGACGTCGGAGTAGTTGATCCCGATCGCGCTATGGCGGATGCGCACTTCGCCTGCGGCAGGAGATGCCAGCTCGATCTCCTCCCAGCGCATCACCTCGGGTCCGCCATTGGCGTGGATGCGGATCGCTTTTGTCATCGGCCCGTCCGTCATCCCTGCAGAAACTGATTGCTCTGCCGCTCCCGGCCAATCGTGGAGGCCCGCCCGTGGCCAGGCAGGATCGCGAACTCATCGCCGAGCGGTAGCAGCTTGGTCTTGATCCCGGAGATCAGCTCCGCGTGGTCGCCATAGGGCATGTCGGTCCGCCCCACCGAGCCCGCGAACAACGTGTCGCCGACCAGCGCGAGCTTCGACGGCGCGTGCACGAACACCACATGCCCCGGCGTGTGGCCGGGCACCTGCAGCACGTCGAGCGTGAGCCCGCCGAATTCGATCTGGTCGCCTTCCTTAAGCCAGCGGCCGGGCGTCACGGCTCGTGCATCGGCCATGCCGAATCTCGGGCCGCTCTCGGCCAAGCGATCGAGCAGAAAACGATCCGCCTCATGGGGGCCTTCGACCGGGATCGAAAGCGCTTCGGCGAGCTCCGCGGCTCCCCCGGCGTGATCGATATGGCCGTGGGTGAGGAAGATTTTTTCAGGCTTCACCTTCATCTCGTCGATAGCGGCGCGGATGCGCGCGACCTCGCCGCCCGGGTCCACGATTGCCGCGCGCCCGGTCGCCTCGGCGACCAGGATCGTGCAATTCTGCGTAAACGGAGTGACGGGTAGGATGGCGACCTTGATTGCGCGCATGGTTCTCTCGCGGCTCGGCGCATCCTGCTAGCGGTCTGGCACGGCCTGCGCAATCGCCAGGCCGAGCCTTTCTCGCGCGGCCGGAACTTGGTCTAAGGTGGGCCGGGTGAATGTGATGTCTCTCTCCGCCGAAGAGCTAGAGCGCTATGCCCGCCACATCGTGCTGCGCGAGGTGGGCGGGCCGGGCCAACAACGCTTGAAGGCCGCGCGCGTGCTCGTGGTGGGCGCGGGCGGCATCGGCTCGCCGGCGCTGCTTTATCTCGCGGCCGCGGGTGTCGGCACGCTCGGCGTCGTCGACGACGACAAGGTTTCGCTCTCCAATTTGCAGCGCCAGGTGATCCACGTGACGCCGGAGGTCGGCCACCCGAAGACGGAAAGCGCCGCAACGGCGATCCACCGTCTCAATCCGCACGTGGCCGTCGAGCCGCACGCGGTGCGGCTACAGGCGAGCAACGCGCTCGCGCTGATCTCGGCCTATGACGTGGTGCTCGACGGCTCGGACAATTTCGCCACCCGCTATCTCGTTTCCGACGCGTGTTTTTTTACGAAACGCCCGCTGGTGACGGCGGCGCTCGGCACCTTCGATGCAACGCTCACCACGCTCCGCGCCCACGAGACCGGCGCCGGCGGCAAACCAAACCCGACTTATCGTTGTCTGTTCCCCGAGCCGCCGCCGCCGGGCACCGTGCCGGCCTGCGCCGAAGCCGGCATTCTGGGCGCGCTCGCGGGCGTCGCCGGCAGCCTGGCAGCGCTCGAAGTGATCCGTGCGATCGTCGGCTTCGGCGAGGGGCTCGTCGGCAAGCTCTTGATGATCGACGCGCGCTCCATGCGCTTCGAGACGCTCAGCTATGGCTGGGACGAAAATAATCCGCTGTCGGGAAAAAAGCCTTCAATCCGCGATCTCTCCGCGCACGCGCGCTGAGTGCGGCCTAGAGCGTGACGGGCAGAACTCTATCCGGCGGCCATAACCCCGCGCTTGCGCGGGGCGTTTTCATACATGAAGAAGGCCGCCGGCCCAGTCAGAGCGTGGCGGGAAGGACTCTATCCGGCGGCCGGTGCCCGTCCATGAAGGTCTTGATGTTGACGATGACCTTCTCGCCCATGTCGACGCGTCCCTCGATCGTCGAAGAAGCCATGTGCGGCAACAGTACGACCTTGTTCTGGCGCGCGAGCTTGACGAGCTTGGGGCTCACCGCCGGCTCGTGCTCATAGACGTCGAGCCCGGCGCCGCCGAGTTCGCCCGCCTCCACCATGCGTACCAGCGCGTTCTCGTCGATCACCTCGCCGCGCGCGGTGTTCACCACATAGGCCTCGGGCCGCATGAGCTTCAGCCGCCGCGCCGACAACAGATGATAGGTAGCCGGCGTATGCGGGCAATTGACCGAGACGATATCCATGCGCGCGAGCATCTGGTCGAGGCTTTCCCAATAGGTCGCCTCGAGCGCTTCCTCGATCTCGGGCGCCACGCGCCGGCGGTTGTGATAGTGGATCTGCAATCCAAACGCCTTGGCGCGCCTGGCGACCGCGGCACCGATGCGGCCCATGCCGATGATGCCGAGCCGCTTGCCGCCCATGCGGTGGCCGAGCATCCAGGTCGGCGTCCAGCCGCCCCATTCCTTGTCGCCCGTGAGCACGCTGGCACCCTCGGCGAGCCGGCGCGGTACCGCCAGAATCAGCGCCATGGTCATATCGGCGACATCCTCGGTGAGCACGCCGGGCGTATTGGTCACGGTGATGCCGCGCGTCAGCGCGGTGGCGACGTCGATGTGATCCACGCCATTGCCGAAATTTGCGATCAGCCGCAGATTTTCGCCGGCCTGGGACAGCACGGACGTGTCGATACGGTCGGTGATCGTGGGCACTAGCACGTCGGCGGATTTCGCCGCGGCAACGAGCTCGGCCTGGCTCATCGGCCGGTCGTCCACGTTGAGGCGCGCATCGAACAGCTCGCGCATCCGCGTCTCGACCCGCTCCGGCAGGCGCCGCGTGACCACGACGAGCGGTTTTTTCTTCGACGTCGGCATCGTCCCTCGGTGACCTCCCGTTAACCGGGCACTGGCTTTCTCTCTAGCAGACGGGGTTGCCCGGACAAGACCGGCACCCTAGAGCGCGCTCTTGACATGGGCCGGGGCCGGCGGCCTTCCTGCGCGTGGGGGAATCAAACGGCGGGGGACGGCGGATCGATGGTAATTCGCACGCACATTGATTGGTCGCTAGTCGCACGGGCGCTCTTGCTGCTTGCGCTGGCGGCGGCGCCGATCGGCGCCCTCGGCCAGACCGCAGGGACCGCGAGCGGCTTTCCGGTTCCGCGCTACGTCAGCCTCAAGGTCGACAAGGTCAATGTGCGCAAAGGCCCCTCGCGCGAGCACGAGGTGAACTGGGTGTTCACCCGCGCCGGACTGCCGGTGGAAGTAACCGCCGAGTTCGAGAATTGGCGGCGCATCCGCGACGCCGAGGGCTCCGAGGGCTGGGTCTTCCATTCCATGCTCTCGGGCCGGCGCACGGCGCTGATCTCGCCCTGGTCGAAGAGCCAGACCTTCGCGCTGCACGAGCGGCCGGACCTTGCGGCGCCGGTCTCCGCGCAGTTGCGGCCTGGAGTCTTGGGCACGGTTCGGGGCTGCAACGGTCGCTGGTGCCGCATTTTCGGCGACGGTTTCGATGGCTTCATCGAGCAGGAACGGCTTTGGGGCGTCTATCCCAACGAAGCGGTGCAGTGACGGCGCTAAAAAGCAAAATGGCCGGGACAGGCCCGGCCACGATCAATCCACTCCGTGTTTTTGCTACGAGCCCTTGCGGCGCAGGCGCACGACCACATCGACGCGCGCGACTTCGAAGCCCGCGGGCGGCTTCGGCAGCCGGTCGACCATGAGTTCCGAGCCTGGAATATCGAAGAGATTGTTCTCGCCTTCGACGAAGAAGTGATGGTGGTCGGAATTGTTGGTGTCGAAATAGGTCTTCGACCCATCGACCGCGACCTCGCGCAACAGCCGCACCTCGGTGAACTGGTTCAGCGTGTTGTAGACGGTCGCCAGCGATACCGGGAAGCGCGCGCGTAGTGCCTCTTCGTGCAGGCTTTCCGCAGTCATGTGCCGGTCGCCCTTGGCGAACAACAGCCAGCCGAGCGCGAGCCGCTGGCGCGTCGGCCGCAGGCCGACCTCACGCAGCATCTGCCGCACGTCATGGAACGGACAGCCGGTGCGCCGCCCCGCCGCCGGCTGCGTCTGCAGCCGCTCGACCGGGAGCTCCACCTCGTCGTCCTCGAACACGGGGCGACGCGGCATGTCGTTGGTAATCGGGTCTGCCATGTCGCCTGGATAATAGGGAGGCGATGCCCTAGGCGCAACACCCGGCCCAACAAGGCTTTTTTGCTCGAAATCGAGGGCGATTCCACGGACCTCTGCGCCTTTCGGGTATCAGGTTGCTGTGTTAGGAAATTTGCGGTCGGGAACCGGGCCAACGTCCCAGAGCAGCAATGAGCGAGCGGCGCGCGAACTACGAATACGAGGACCTGCTGGCCTGCGGGCGCGGCGAGCTGTTCGGCGCGGGCAATGCCCAGTTGCCGTTGCCGCCGATGCTGATGTTCGACCGCATTTCGGAGGTCGCCGAAACCGGTGGACCACATGGCAAGGGCCTGATGCGGGCCGAGCTGAAGGTGCGGCCGGACCTGTGGTTCTTTTCCTGTCATTTCAAAGGCGATCCGGTGATGCCGGGCTGTCTCGGCATCGATGCGCTCTGGCAGATGCTTGGCTTTTTCCTCGGCTGGCTCGGGGCGCCGGGCCGGGGCCGGGCACTTGGCGTCGGCGAGATCAAATTATCCGGCCAGGTGCTGCCGACGGTGAAGAACGTCGTCTATGGCATCGACATCAAACGCGTGATGCGTTCCAAGCTCGTGCTCGGTATCGCCGACGGGTGGCTCTCCGCCGACGGCGAGACCATCTACCGCGCTTTCGACCTCAAGGTCGGCCTGTTCCGCGCCGACCAAGAGACGCAAGCGGCGAAAGCCTGAAGGCGCGCAGCCAAAGCCCGGCCGGCCGCCCGGATCGACGAGGCAGACATGCGACGAGTGGTCGTCAGCGGGATGGGCATCGTCTCGTCCATCGGCAACAGCACGCAAGAAGTGCTGGCGTCGCTGCGCGAAGCCAAGAGCGGAATTTCCGCAGCCGCCGACTACAAGCGCTTGGGTTTCCGTTGCCAGGTGCACGGCGCGCCGACGCTCGATCCTGTCGGCATGGTGGACCGGCGCGCACTGCGCTTCCTCGGCGGCGGTGCGGCCTGGAATCACGTCGCCATGGACCAGGCGATCCGCGACGCCGGGCTCGAGCCCGGCGAAGTCTCCAATGTGAAAACCGGCATCATCATGGGCTCGGGCGGTCCCTCGACGCGGACGCTGGTCGAGGCCGCCGACATCACGCGCGAAAAAGGCCCCAAGCGCGTCGGCCCCTTTGCGGTGCCCAAGGCCATGTCGTCGACGGCTTCCGCGACGCTTGCCACCTGGTTCAAGATCAAGGGCGTTAATTATTCGATCTCCTCGGCGTGCGCGACTTCCAACCACTGCATCGGCAACTCGTACGAGATGATCCAGGCCGGCAAGCAAGACATCATGTTCGCTGGCGGCTGCGAGGAGCTCGACTGGACGCTCTCGGTGCTGTTCGACGCCATGGGCGCCATGTCGTCGGGCTTCAACGACACGCCCGAGAAGGCGTCGCGCGCCTATGACAAGGACCGCGACGGCTTCGTCATCGCCGGCGGCGCCGGCGTCGTGGTGCTGGAAGAACTCGAGCATGCCAAGGCGCGTGGCGCGCGCATCTATGGCGAAATCGTCGGCTACGGCGCCACGTCGGATGGCCACGACATGGTGCAGCCTTCCGGCGAAGGCGCGGTGCGCTGCATGAGGATGGCGCTCGAAGGCGTCAAAGCGCCGGTCGACTACATCAACCCGCACGCGACCTCCACCCCGATCGGCGATCTGAAGGAGATCGAAGCGATCCGCGAGGTGTTCGGCGCCAAATGCCCGCCGATCTCCGCCACCAAGTCGCTCACTGGTCATTCGCTCGGCGCCACCGGCGTCCAGGAAGCGATCTATTCGCTGCTGATGATGCAGAACGGCTTCATCTGCGGGAGCGCCAATATCGAGACGCTCGACCCGGCCTTCGCCGACATGCCGATTCTGCGCGAGCGCAGGGACAACGTTCAGCTCGGCTGCGTGCTCTCGAACTCCTTCGGCTTCGGCGGCACCAACGCCTCGATCGTTCTGCAGCGTGCCGGCGCATGACCAAGTCCGTGCCAGCGTTGTTGTCGGGCAAGCGCGGCCTCATCATGGGGGTCGCCAACGACCATTCCATCGCCTGGGGCATCGCCCAGGCCGCGCACGCGCAGGGCGCGGAACTCGCCTTCACCTATCAGGGCGAAGCGCTCGGCAAGCGCGTGCGGCCGCTCGCGGAGTCGGTCGGCGCCAAGCTCATCCTGCCCTGCGACGTGGAGGATTCCGCTTCCGTCGATCGCGTTTTCACTGAACTCAAGCGCGCCTGGGGCGGGCTCGACTTCGTCGTGCACGCCATCGCCTTCTCCGACAAGAACGAGCTCAAGGGCCGCTACGCCGACACTTCGCGCGAGAACTTCGTCCGCACCATGCTGGTTTCCTGCTTCTCCTTTACCGAGATCGCCAAGCGCGCCGGCAACCTGATGAAGCCGGGCGGCTCGATCCTGACGCTCACGTTCGGCGGCTCGGCCCGCGTCATGCCGAACTACAACGTGATGGGCGTGGCCAAGGCCGCGCTGGAGGCGAGCGTGCGGTATCTGGCCGCCGACTTCGGCCCCACGGGCATTCGCGTCAACGCCATTTCCGCGGGCCCGGTGCGCACACTGGCGGGCGCCGGCATCGCCAACGCGCGCTTCATGTTCAATTTCCAGAAGCGCCATTCGCCGCTGCGCCGCCCGGTCACCATCGAGGACGTTGGCGGTGCCGCGCTGTTTCTGCTCTCTAGCCTTTCCTCGGCGGTGACCGGCGAGATCGTCTATGTCGATGCCGGATACAACGTCATCTCCATGCCGAACCCCGAGGACTTGAAGAACGGCGAGGACGACGCCGACGGCAAGAACGGCATCGCCTCGAAGGCGGCGGAGTAAAAGGCGCGGCGAAGGCCGGGAGCACCGATCGTGACCCGCTTGCGTGATCTGATCCGTCTTGAGCCCAGCGTGGCTTCGAGCTGCCGCGCTGGCTCGAGCGGATCGTTTCGGCCGGCATCGCATCGACCGATCCGCAAATTATCCGGCGCCAGCGGATCACCAATGTCACGGCGCTCGCCGGCTCGCTCAACGCCATCACACGAATTGCCGCCAATTTTTTCTACGACGCCGAAAACTTGCTGCTCATGCAGGTTACATACGTTGGAATAGCGATCTTTCCCCCTCCTAATTCATCGCCTGCATCGATTTGGCGATATCGTGGCCCCGGCCGCCCTGATGATCTGGCTCCTAGCGTCCGTGACGCTGTCATCGACCTTCTACGGATTGCAAGCCCAGACCCAGGTCTATTTCTTGCTCGCCGCCATCGTGTGGTTCGTGTTCGGCCTGGAGCACTGGCGCCTCGCCATCGGCGGGCTGCTCCTGGCGTGCGCGGTGATGCTGGCGGTGGTCAACTTCGCGCCGCAGCAAGGCATCGCGGGCATTACAGACGAGCGCGCGATGAAATTTCTAGCGATTCAATCCATGATCAATGCCATCGTCATCAACGCCGGGGTGCTGTTCTACGCGCTGTTCCTGCTGCGGCGGGCCGAGGACGAGCTGGAACGGCAACGAGTCCGCGCCGAGGCCCTGGTATCGGTCGTGCTTCCCGAGGCGGTGGCGCGGCGCCTGCGCTCCGGCAACGAGACGCGGATCGCCGACCGCATCGAGAACGTGAGCGTGCTGTTCGCCGACCTCGCCGGCTTTACGCCCGCCGCACACGAGCAGCCTCCGGAAGCGGTCGTCGAATATCTCGACCAGTTCGTGCGTACGTTTGATCTGATGAGCGAGACCTACGGCGTCGAAAAGATCAAGACCATCGGCGATTCCTATATGGCGGTCGGCGGCCTGCACGGAGACAGTGTCGGCGGCGTGATGGGGATCGGGCACCTGGCGCTCGAAATGCTGAAAGTACAGCATCGGTACGCGCCGCTCGGCGACCGCAGCTCGAGCTGCGTGTGGGCATCCACTACGGAACCACGATCGCCGGCGTGATCGGCGATACCCGCATCTCCTACGACCTGTGGGGCGACGCGGTGAACATGGCCTCGCGCATGCAATCGCATGGCATTCCCGGCCGCATCCAGGTGAGCGAGGAATATCGCGCCGCCGCCGGCGAGCGCTTCCTGTTCGAGGAGCGCGGCGACACCGAGATCAAGGGCATCGGCGTCGCGCGCACGTTTTTCCTGCTCGGGCCGCGCCTGAAGGATTGAAGCGGAAGCGGAAAAGCAAAAGGGCGGCTCGTGGCCGCCCTTCGCTGTTTCGCGCTGAAACCGCCGTCAGCTTGCCGCGCCTGCCGCTCCCGGCTCGGCGGCCTGTTCGGCCTTCTGCTTGGCTTCCAGGTCCTCGCCGGTCTGCTGGTCGACGACCTTCATCGAGAGGCGCACCTTGCCGCGCTCGTCGACGCCGAGCAATTTCACCTTCACCTTGTCGCCTTCCTTGACCACGTCGTTGACCTTGTTCACCCGCCGCGCCGCCAGCTGGGAAATGTGCACCAGCCCGTCCTTGGCGCCGAAGAAGTTCACGAAGGCGCCGAAGTCCATTACCTTGACGACGGTGCCGTCGTAGATCACGCCGACTTCGGGCTCCGACACGATCGACTTGATCCACTTCATCGCGGCGGCGATCGACTCGGCGTTGGCCGAGGCCACCTTGATCGTGCCGTCGTCCTCGACGTTGATCTTGGCGCCGGTCTTCTCCACGATTTCGCGGATCACCTTGCCGCCGGTGCCGATCACTTCCCGGATCTTGTCGGTCGGGATCTTCAGCGTCTCGATGCGCGGGGCGTATTCGCCGAGTTCGGCGCGCGCCGCGGTGAGGGCCTTGGCCATTTCACCCAGGATGTGCAGGCGTCCGCCCTTGGCCTGGCTGAGCGCCACCTTCATGATCTCTTCGGTGATGCCGGCGATCTTGATGTCCATCTGCAGCGCGGTGACGCCCTGGTCGGTGCCGGCCACCTTGAAGTCCATATCACCGAGGTGGTCCTCGTCGCCGAGAATGTCGGACAGCACCGCGAAGCGCTTGTCCTCCAGTATCAGGCCCATGGCGATACCGGCCGTCGCCCGCTTGAGCGGCACGCCGGCATCCATCAGCGCCAGCGAAGTGCCGCACACGGTCGCCATCGACGACGAGCCGTTCGACTCTGTGATCTCCGACACCACGCGGATGGTGTAGGGGAAGTCCTCCTTCGCAGGCAGGATCGGCCGGATCGCGCGCCAGGCAAGCTTGCCATGGCCGATCTCGCGCCGGCCGGGAGCGCCCATGCGGCCGGTCTCGCCCACCGAGAACGGCGGGAAGTTGTAATGCAGCATGAAGGTTTCTTTGTAGGTCCCCTGCAGCGCGTCGATCCACTGCTCGTCCTCGCCGGTGCCGAGCGTGGCGACCACGATCGCTTGCGTCTCGCCGCGGGTGAACAGCGCCGAGCCGTGGGTGCGCGGCAGGAAGCCGGCCTCCGCGACGATTGGACGAACGGTAGACAGGTCGCGGCCGTCGATGCGCTTGCTGGTGTCGAGGATGTTCCAGCGCACGATCTTGCCTTCGAGCTCCTTGAACACGCCGGCGACAAGCAACATCGGACGTTCCGGGTTGTCTTTGCCGTCCGGGAAGAAGTGCTCCATGGCCTTTTTCTTGACGGCGGCGACGGCATCCTGGCGTTCTGCCTTGCGCGGGATGGCGTAGGCCTTGCGCAGATCCTTCTCGACGACGCCGAGCATCTCCTTTTCGATCGTGGAGCTGTCGGGAACCTTGAAATCCCGCGGCTCCTTCGCCGCCTTCTCGGCAAGACGGATGATCATGTCGATGACCGGCTGCATATGCCGGTGGCCGAACATGACGGCGCCGAGCATGATCTCCTCGGGCAGCTCCTTGGCCTCGGATTCCACCATCAGCACCGCGTCCTTGGTGCCGGCGA
>JAYUHJ010000497.1:0-7002 GCA_043767065.1 Hyphomicrobiales bacterium
GACGATCCTGCGTGCGATGAGGCCCGCGATCTGCACGACGCCGAGCTTGCCCTTGCTGGTTCCGATCACGAAACCGTTACGCTCGTTGTCCTCGCTCGCCTTGTCGAGGTCGGCATTGAGGAATTTTCCGTGCTTGTAGGCGATCTTCTCGATCTTGCCGCTCACCGGGCTGCGGTTCACGTGCACGTCGAAGACACTCATAAAAATCGAAACGCGCGGGCGAGGCGTGTTGCCGAGCTCAAGCTCAGGCGGCGGTATGGCGGAAGTGATCTGCGAGATCACCCCGTCGGCCGGCGAAATCACGAGGCCCTCGCCCACCGGCGTCACGCGGCGCGGGTCGCGGAAGAAATACGCGCACCAGGCCGTGGCAATAGCGCCGATCCAGCCGAGCGGCGTCGAGATCCAGAACAGGATCAGGGTCACCAGCGCGAACAACGCGATGAACGGATAGCCCTCGCGGTGGATGGGCGCGAGCTGGCGGCTGATGGTCGAGAAGACGGACATCTTTGACCCCGGCGGGGCTCCCTTTTGCGGTGTCCAGACGAAGGGGTCAACGCTTCTCAGATGCCTTGCATTGCGGCCTCGGCCTCAGTTGATGAAGGGGTCGAGCACGCGTTTCGGACCGAGCACGGACACGATCACGACAACCCTGCAACCACGCCTGCGATCAGCGTGGTCCAGCGTTGTTTCGCTAGCTCACCCATTCCCCGGTGATCCAATGGAAGAGATTGCAGACTGGCGACAAGCGCTCAATGCCTGAGACTGGAGCAGCGGCAATTGACAAGCAGATTGCAAGTCATCATGGTTTGCTGTATTGCAACTCATTCGCAATGGCAATTTAGGCCGGCATAGATCCTGATGCCTGAGTTGCCTCAGGATCAGGAGCGGGCGATGCATATTTGGATTCGAAGGCAGCTCAGCCGCCGAGGATTGCTTTCGGGCGGTGTCGTTGCCGCTGGCGGCGCAATGCTCGCCACCCTGGCGGGCAAGCAGTACGCCACGGCGCAGTCTCCCGCTGCGCATCAGCATCAAGCGCAGCACGGCGAGACTAAGCCCACCCATTACGGCCACGGCCACATGCTCACGGTCGGCGACGTGGATAACAAGCGCAACGGCTTCGACCCCACCGCGATGCTGACCGACTGGGAGACCGGAACGGTTTCTCGCCTGCCCGACGGTCGCACCTTGCGCACCTACGAAATCGTTGCCGAGGACAAGGAAATCGAGATCGCGCCGGGCATCTTTTTCCCGGCCTGGACCTATAACGGCCGCGTGCCAGGCCCCACCCTGCGCGCGACTGAAGGCGAGCGGCTCCGCATCGTCTTCAAGAACAACTCGTCGCACATGCACACGATGCATTTTCACGGCATCCATTCGGCGCGCATGGACGGCATCCCCGGCGCGGGTGAAGTCTCGCCCGGCGGCGAGTTCGTCTACGAGTTCGACGCGCAGCCGTTCGGCTGTCATCTCTATCACTGCCATTCGACGCCGCTGAAACGGCACATCCACAAGGGCATGTACGGCGCGTTCATTATCGACCCCGACCCGGCGCGCCATCCGGAGCACGCCGCCGTCGCCCGTTCCCGCCTGCTCGGCACGCCCGAGAACAAGGAGTGGCAGGAATTGGTGATGGTGATGAACGGCTTCGACACCAACTTCGACAACGAGAACGAGACCTACGCCGTCAATACGATCGCCCACCATTTTGCAAAGCATCCGATCCGCATCGATCGCGCACGGCCAGTGCGCATCTATCTCGTGAACATTCTGGAGTTCGATCTGATCAACTCGTTCCACCTGCACGCTAACTTCTTCGATTATTACGATCATGGCACCACGCTAACGCCGACGCTCAGGACGGTCGATACCGTTATGCAGTGCCAGGCTCAGCGCGGAATCCTGGAGTTCACCTACCAGAATCATGAGACCGGCCTATACATGTTCCACGCGCACCAGTCCGAGTTCGCCGAGCTGGGCTGGATGGGAATGTTCGACGTGGTCGGAGCAACCGCATGAGCAAGACCGCGCAAACACCTTCCGATCCCGCGGCACCTGTCGGCGGCTTCGTCCGCCTTCTATGGTTCTTCGTCCCGTTGCTAGCCTTGATCGGGGCCATGGTGTGGCTCGTCGGCAGCACCTGGCTGAAAGCGTTCGACACCGGCGCGCCGCCGGTCGAGAAGATCACGTTCGAGCGCACGATCCTCGATGGCAACGGAATCCACGTCGTAGTCCGCGCCGGCGGCTCCGAGCCGATCACGATCGCGCAGGTGCAGGTCGACGAGGCTTACTGGACTTTTCGGCAGGATCCGCCCGGCCCGCTCGACCGGTTGTCGAGCGCCTGGATTCACATCCCCTATCCCTGGGTGCTCGGAGAAAAGCACGAGATCAAAGTGGTGACCAAGACCGGCACAACGTTCAAGAAAGAGATCGAGGTCGCGGTGGCGACCCCGCAGGCGCAACTCACTGTGCTGCAGCCGCAGGCGCTGCTCGGCGCTTTCGTCGGCATCGTGCCGGTGGTCATCGGAATGTTGTTCTACCCGGCTTTGCGTGGCTTCGGACGGCAGCGGCTGAACTTCGTTCTCGCGCTCACCGTCGGCCTGCTGGTGTTCCTGTTCATCGACTCGTTAAAGGAGGCGCTAGAATTCGGGCTTAAAACCGCCAGCGCCTTCCAAGGCATCGCCCTGGTAATCGTCGTAGCGGCCATTGCCTTTCTCGTCCTCCTGGTCGTCGGCCGTCGCCACGGAACGCCGACCGGGCTTGCGCTAGCCACCTACATCGCGCTCGGCATCGGCCTGCACAATTTCGGAGAAGGCCTCGCGATCGGAGCCGCATTCGCAGCGGGCGTTGCCGGACTCGGCGTATTTCTGGTCCTCGGCTTCACCCTGCACAATGTGACGGAAGGGATCGGCGTAGTCGCTCCGCTTGTGGATGACCGCCCCTCGCTGCCCGTCTTCGCCGGACTGGCTTTGCTTGCCGGAGCTCCGGCGATCCCCGGCATCTGGCTAGGCAGCGTGAGCTACGCGCCGCAATGGGCCGCATTGGCGCTCGCGATCGGAGCGGGAGCCATCCTGCAGGTCATCATCGAGGTGGGTGATTATCTGAGGCGCAACGCAGCCCGGCATGGCGAGAGTTGGATCTCGCCGAGCACCCTCGCCGGTCTTATCGTGGGCGTCGGCGTGATGTACGTGACGGCCATGTTGGTGAAGGTCTAAACCGTTATTCCGCGGCTTCGGCAGGCACGGCCGTGGCGGGTGCGACAGCGGCGACTGCGTCCTCCCCGGCCTTGCGCAGCTTCTCGCGCGCTTCCTCGGCCTCGCGCTGGCGGTTCCACATGCCGGCATAGAGTCCGTCGTGGGCAAGCAGCTCCGTATGCGTGCCGCGCTCGATGATCTTGCCCTCGTCCAGCACGACGATCTCGTCGGCGCCGACGATCGTTGATAGCCGGTGCGCGATCACGAGCGTCGTGCGCCCGCGCGAGACGCGATCGAGCGCGTCCTGGATCTCGCTTTCGGTATGGGAGTCGAGCGCGGACGTCGCCTCGTCGAGCACCAAGATCGGCGGCCCCTTGAGGATGGTGCGGGCGATGGCAACGCGCTGCTTCTCGCCGCCGGAAAGCTTCAGGCCGCGCTCGCCGACCTCGGTCTGATATCCCATGGGCGCCGAGCGGATGAAGTCGTCGATCTGTGCGAGGCTTGCCGCCTCCTCGATCTCCGCGTCGGTCGCGTCCCAGCGGCCGTAGCGGATGTTGTAGCGGATGGTGTCGTTGAACAGTACGGTGTCCTGCGGCACCATGCCGATCGCCGCGCGCAGCGAATACTGGGTGACATCGCGAATTTCCTGGCCGTCGATCGTGATCCGTCCGCTCGAAATCTCGTAGAAGCGGAACATCAGCCGGGAGATCGTCGATTTGCCGGCTCCGGACGGGCCGACGATGGCGAGCGTCTTGCCGGGCGCCACCGAGAACGATACGCCCTTCAGAATTTCGCGGCCGTGTTCGTAGGTGAAGTGCACGTCCTCGAAACGGATCGCTCCGGCCTTGACGGCGAGTGGTTTGGCGCCGGGCTTGTCCTCGATCTCGGGATCCTGGCCGAGGATCGTAAACATGATCTCGATATCGGTGATCGCCTGCTTGATCTCGCGATACAGCATGCCCATGAAATAGAGCGGGACATAGAGCTGGATCAGCATGGCATTGACCATGACAAAGTCGCCGACGGTGCGGGTGCCCGCGGCGACGTCGAGCGCGGCAAGCGACATGATGGCGGCGAGCGCGGCCGTGAAGATGACCGCCTGCCCCGAGTTCAGCAGCGCGAGCGAGGTGTAGGTGGAGACCGCCGCCGTCTCGTAGCGCTCCATGGAGCGGTCGTAGCGCTGGGTCTCGCGCGCTTCGGCGCCGAAATATTTCACGGTTTCGTAGTTGAGCAGCGAATCCACCGCCTTGGCGTTGGCGTCGGTGTCGGATTCGTTCATGCGCTCGCGGATCGAGATGCGCCATTCAGTCGCGCGATAGGTGAAGGCGAGATAGAGCGCGATGGTGACGATGACCACGGCCGCGTAGCGCCAGTCGAAATAATAGAACAGCACGCCGAGCACGAGCGCGACTTCGAAGATCGTAGGTGCTAGCTGCAAGATCACCAGCCGCACCAGCTCTTCGATGCCGTTGCGGCCGCGCTCCAAAACGCGCGTCAGCCCGCCGGTCTTGCGCTCGAGATGGAAGCGCAGCGACAGCGCATGCATGTGCTCGAAGGTCAGATGCGCGAGCCGCCGCACCGCATGCAGCGCGACCTTGGCGAACAGACCGTCGCGCAATTGCGTGAGCAGCGCCATGCCTACGCGAAGCACGCCATAGACGAGGACGAGCGCGACCGGGAGGAAGATGATCGCCGGCAGCGCGCCCGCCGCCGGCGTCTTGCCCTCCGAGACGGCGATCAGCGCGTCGGTGGCCCACTTGAAGCTGAACGGAACCGAGATGGTCACGAGCTTGGCTGCCACCAGCAGCACGAAGGCCATCAACACGCGCCGCTTCAGGTCCGCGCGCGAGCTTGGCCACATGTGCGGCCACAGGCGGCGGATCGTCGTGAACAGCGAAGCGCGGGCGGAAATCGCGCGCTTTTCGGAGGGGCGCATTAAGCTTCCATATAGTCGCTTCTTGGGATCGTTCTAGACGTTTTGGGCCGCTAAATCACGTGGGCTGCACGTCCTTGACGCTCCCTGCCCGCGGTGCCACATGCGCTGCATGGCCGAAATTCGCAGCGTCTGCGTCTATTGCGGGTCGTCTGCGGGCGACGATCCCATTTATGCCGCAGCCGCACGCAAACTTGGGCAGATCCTCGCGCGCGAGAAAATTCGGCTGGTCTATGGCGGCGGCGGGATCGGGCTGATGGGGGCGGTGGCACACGCGGCGATGGAAGCCGGCGGAGAGGTCACGGGAGTGATCCCCGAATTTCTCGTGGCGCGCGAGCACGCCTTCGAAGGTGCGCGCGATGTGGTGGTCACGCGCGACATGCACGAGCGCAAACGCGAGATGTTCGAGCGCGCCGATGCATTCATCGCGCTGCCCGGCGGCATCGGCACGCTCGAGGAGTTGATCGAGCAGCTCTCATGGCTCCAGCTCGGCCAGCACCGGAAGCCGGTACTGGCGCTCAATCTCAACGGCTTCTGGGACCCGCTGCTTGCGCTGCTCGCGCATCTGGAAGCGCGCGGCTTCATTCGCCCACGATCCTTCGAACTGCTCGTAGCCGGGCGGGTCGAGGATGTGATGCCGCGGCTGCGCGAAGCGGCGCGCATGATTCCGGAGAACGAATTGCGCGGCACTGCCGCACGAGTCATCGCCCAAGAGATGTGACGCGAAAGCCGTGCTCAGGCGGCGAGGAATTTCTGCGCGGTCTGCAGGTCCACCGATACGAGCTGCGAGACGCCCTGCTCGGCCATGGTGACGCCGTAGAGCCGGTTCATCCGGGCCATGGTGATCGGGTTGTGGGTCACGATCATGAAGCGCGTGTTGGTGAGACGGCTCATCTCGTCGAGAAGATTGCAGAAGCGCTCGACGTTGGAGTCGTCGAGCGGCGCATCGACTTCGTCGAGCACGCAGATCGGCGCCGGGTTGGTGAGGAACACCGCGAAGATCAGCGCCATGGCGGTCAGCGCCTGCTCGCCGCCGGAGAGCAGTGACAGCGTCGTCGATTTCTTGCCGGGCGGCCGCGCCACGATCTCGAGGCCGGCTTCCAGCGGGTCTTCCGAATCCGTCAACACGAGCTGCGCCACGCCACCACCGAACAAAGTCGTGAACAGCTTCTTGAAATGCTCGTTGACGATGGCGAACGAGGCCGCAAGTCGCTCGCGCGCTTCGCGATCGAGTGCGTTGATGCCCTGGCGCAGACGCTTGATCGCTTCCATCAAGTCGTCGCGCTCCTTCACCATGCCGTCGTGTTGGGTTTCGATATCCTTCAGCTCTTCCTCCGCGCGCAGATTGACCGCGCCGAGCCTCTCGCGCTCGGCCTCGTAGCGCTGCAGCTTCACCTCGACCGCAGCGACGTCGAGCGACTGGCCGTCCTCTTCCAGCATCGCTGCGATTTTCTCCGCATCGGGCGCGACGCCGGTCGCCTCGGTGATCTCGCGGGCGAGCTCCGCCCGCTTGTCGCGCGCGGCCTCGAGCCGCGCCTCGGCGCGCGCCGATTCCTCGCGCGCGCTGGCGAGCAGATCGAGACATTCGCGCACCGAACGCTCGGCGGCAGTGAGCTTGCCCTCGCCTTCGGCCAGACGGTCCGCCGCGTCGCGGCGCTTGGTCTCGGCTTCGGAAATCTCCGTCATCAGACCCTGACGCTGACCCGCGAATACCGCGGGTGCTTCATCGAGGCCCGCGCGCTCGGTGCGCGTGTCGGCAAGGCGCTGCTGCAGCGCCTCGATGCGCTGGCGCGCGCCCTCGGCCCGCTCGCGCCAGGCGGTCAGCTCCGCGGTGACGGCAGCCAAGCGCTGCCCGCGCGCCGCGCGCTCGCGCTCGAT
>JAYUHJ010000498.1:0-6996 GCA_043767065.1 Hyphomicrobiales bacterium
GCCGAATACGACGCGCTGGAGGAGGAATTCGCGCTGATCGGCGCGATGATGGACGCGCGTGCCCGCGCCGGCCTCACCCAGGCGCAGGTGGCCAAACGGATGAAGACGACGCAGACCGTCGTCGCGCGGCTGGAAAGCGGACGCGTGAAGCCCTCGACGCGCACGCTGGAGCGCTTTGCTCACGCGACCGGGCATAAGCTCATAATCGGGTTCGAGAAGGCGAAGGCAAAGAAGAAGGCACGAGCATGAATGCGAGGCGTAACTTCATTCGCGGCTCGGGCGACGTGTTCGCCGATCTTGGCTTTTCGGACGCACCGCTGATGCGGCTGAAATCGCGGGTCGCCAACGAGATCACGCGCGCGCTCGACCGGCGTGGCGCTTCGGTGCGCGCGGTGGCGAAGGAGGCCGGAGCCACGGCCGCGGACCTCTCGCGCATCAAGAACGCCGATCTCGACCGCTTCACGCTCGACCGGCTGGTGCGGATCGCGGAAAGGCTGGGATGCCGGGTGCAGATCAAGGCCGGTAAGGCGGCGTAACTGCCGGCGCCGGCGCCCCCTCCCCATGGTCTGATGCGGTACCGGGCACGGCCTTGTGGGAGGAGGTTTTAGGAATACACTCTCTACAAACAGGGGTTGTCAACGCCTTCATTTTTTGGTGAGATTGGCTGGCTTATCCCCAGGCCACAATTTCCCTGCGGATAGAGACCTTGCAAAGGTGGGGGTTCCATGGCGAATATTGAACACACGTTTGAGCGTATCGCTGATTCGGGGCAAATCATGAAGCCGGCGAACGGTCGCTCTAAGACACCTACATCTGACAAAAAGGATTTCACTTCTGCCCGGCACGCCGTCTGGCGCGAACTGTCGGTAATACGGGAAGCTGCACGCCCTTCACAGCCAGGCGGTCAAGGCCTTTCGAAAGAACCGAGTGGTCAGCGTACCCCGCGTCCTGATTCCTCCAACAAATGACAGGTCTGTATTCTTCAACAGACGAAGAACGATATTCGCCAGTAGATAAAAAGCCAAGTCACGAGCGATTTCGTTCTCCTTGGCGGCGAGATATCGCCCGGCTCATTCATTGCCCAAGCTTTCGCCGTTTACAGGGCAAGACACAGATATTTCCTAGCCACGATTCTGATTTCTTCCGAAACCGCCTCACCCATTCATTGGAAGTTGCGCAGATAGCGAAGTCAATCGCAATAAAGCTCGCCTCTACGTCAGAACATTTCTCCCGAGCAGATCAAAAGTTGAACGTTGACCTTGTCGAGTTTGCCGCACTGGCACACGACCTCGGTCATCCGCCATTCGGTCATATTGGTGAGGACGCTCTCGACGAGATAATGGTGGACTATGGTGGCTTCGAAGGAAACGCGCAAACGCTTCACATTCTTTCGAGAGTTGAAAAGAAGGAGACTCAGCGGAAGGTGGATGGAGAAATACGCCCGTTCGATCATACCGGAAGCGATTTGCGACTCGGACTCAACCTGACATTCCGATCCCTTGCATCAGTGCTGAAATACGACGAGGGCATCCCTGAACGAAAAGAAGATCGCAAGAAACCGGGAAGAATCAAGGGATACTATCTGTGTGACGAGCAATTGGTGAAGGAAATCAAGCGGCACGTTGTCGGCCGAGAGGACATTGGAAATTTCAAAACGGTCGAATGCTCGATAATGGATATCGCCGACGACATTGCGTATTCGACCTACGATCTTGAGGATTGCTTCAAGGCGGACTTGCTTGAGCCCTTCGGCCTGTTCACTGTTGACGCAGAAATTCGGAAAACTGTAAGAGAGAAAGTCAATAAGCGCCTCGATGAGTATTACAGTGATATCCCAGCCACCGAACGGGAAATTGATGACAAAGACATCCTGAGGTGCCTGTTTGATGTCTTTGGCGATCTTTTCACAATTTCAGCTGATGAGAAACGCGAACTGGCGAATAGAAACACGGCCAAAGAATGGAAGAAGCTGATCTCCTCTTCAGCCGTCCGCCAGCTCTCAAGGAAGATTGCTGATGACGGGTACGAGCGGACGCGCGCTACCTCTGGTCTCGTTGAACGGTTCATCGATGGAATAGAGGTCTTGCCGCATCCTGAATTTCCCCAACTGCATCGTGTCCGGCTTCGCGTTGATATCTTTAAGACAGTAGAAGTCCTAAAGAACATTACATTTGAGGCAGTAATTCTCTCCCCAGCCATGCAGTTGGTGGAATACAGAGGAAAAGAGGTAATTCATTCGATATTTAAGGCAATCGAAAAAGAGGAAAAAAAAGTTCACTTGCTGCTACCCGAGGACTATCGAAATATCTACTTGCAAGCTAAGGGTTCCGCGAAGAAGCGGATAATCTGCGATTTCATTTCTGGTATGACCGATCGATACGCGTGGGAATTCTACAATCGGCTATGCGGGACCATACCCTCCTCGATTTTCGATCCGGTCGAATAGCGAACGAATAAGGTTTACTGCTCCACATCCTCCACCTTCTCTGGCCCACCGCCGCGCACCTTGCGCGCCGGTGGCCGCAGCCGATGTCGGTCTTCAGTGCATGACCGCTACAGCCTTCCGCACATAGGTCTGGTCGGAGAGTTGGCTCAGCATGAACTCCGCGACATCCGCCCGCGAAATCTTGGGAACGAGCGATCGCGCCCGAATATCCGCCCCGTGACGGTAGACGCCGGTATGCGGGCCTTTGGTCAGCACTACGGGGCGCACGATCGTCCAGTCCAATTTGCTGTTTCGAATGATGGCTTCCTTCGCTTCGTGATCGGCCACCTCGTTTCGCACCACCAGCGTGGCCATGATTTTTCCGAGTACAAAGCCGGCTTGCGCCCTGCCTTCGTGCACGCCCAGAAACGACTGATAGATCAAACGCGCTGGACCGCTTTGCTCCATGGCCCGCACGATATTTCTCACGCCTTCGATGACCGCAGGATCGTGCCTGAGCGGCTTTCCGACCCCGAGAGCGCTCAATACGGCTTCGTTCCCTGCAACGGCTCGTGCTACGGCGGCTGAGTCTTTAACGTCACCTTGCGCGATCTGAAGCGCGATATGCCTGGTTTCGAGTTTGCTCGGGGTGCGAACAAAGGCGGTCACGAGGTGCCCGCGCTCCAGCGCCTGAGCAACGAGCAGCTTTCCCGTGGCGCCCGACGCGCCAAAGATCACGATTTTCATGGCTGAAGCCTATCCTTCAAAGCGTAGCACCCGCCGGCCAGTGAGCGACGCGCTAGCGGCCCGGCTTGATCTCAACCACGGCGGGGCCGGACACGGCGTCGGTTACTCCGAGGCCGCCGCCGAGATCCTCGAGCATGCCGCGCGTGCCATCGAGCAGGCCGATCATCTTCGGCCGCGCCGCAACGATGTTGTCCTGGCCGTCCCATTCGCCGACGAAGCAATAAGTCCGGTCGCCGGTCTTGATCAGCGCAGCTTTGCGCATGCCGCCGACCTCGATTTTTGCATTGCGGTGGTGGTCCTCGAATTCCTTCTCGCGTCCCGCCTTCACGCGAAAACGCACTACGTTATAGGCCGTCATGTGAACCTCCCTGATCGCTCTATCGGCGACTCTAAACGCAGCTTCGGCTGCTGCCAATCACTCCGGCTGCACGCTACTCCACATCCTCCACGGTCGTAGGCCCGCCGCCGCGCACCTTGCGCGCGAGTTCCGCGGCCATGAATTCATCGAGGTCGCCGTCGAGCACCTTCTGCGGCGTGGTGTGGGTCACGCCGGTGCGCAGGTCCTTCACCAATTGGTACGGCTGCAGCACATAGGAGCGTATCTGGTGGCCCCAGCCGATGTCGGTCTTCAGCGCCTGCTCGGCCGCGGCCTTCTCCTCGCGCTTGCGCAGCTCGGCCTCGTAGAGCTTCGATTTCAGCATGCGCCAGGCTTCGGCGCGGTTCTTGTGCTGAGAGCGGTCGCTCTGGCAAAAAACCGCGATGCCGGTCGGAATATGGGTGAGCCGCACGGCGCTCTCGGTCTTGTTGACATGCTGGCCGCCGGCGCCGCTCGAGCGCAGTGTATCGACTTTCACGTCGCTCTCGTCGATCTCGATCTTGATCGCGTCGTCCACCGCCGGATAAACGTTGACGCTGGCGAACGAAGTGTGGCGGCGCGCGTTGGCGTCATAGGGCGAAATGCGCACCAGCCGGTGCACGCCGGCCTCGGTCTTCAGCCAGCCATAGGCGTTCTTGCCCTTGACCTCGATGGTGGCGTTCTTGATGCCGGCGCCCTCGCCTTCGGTCTGATCGACGATGTTGACCTTGTAGCCGTGCGCCGTGGCCCAGCGCGTGTACATGCGCGCCAGCATCTCGGCCCAGTCCTGGCTTTCGGTGCCGCCGGCGCCGGCATGCACTTCGAGATAGGAGTCGTTGGCGTCGGCCTCGCCGGAGAGCAGCGCTTCCAGCTCGCGGCGCGCGACTTCTTCTTTCAGCTTGGCGAGCGCGGCTTCGGCCTCGGTGAGGGTGGCGGCGTCCTTCTCCGCCTCGCCGAGCGCGATCAGCTCGACGTTGTCGGCGAGTTCAAACTCGAGGCGCTTCAGGCTATCGAGCCGGTCGCCGAGCGCGGTGCGCTCCTGCATCAGCTTCGAGCCGCGCTGCGGGTCATCCCACAGCGTCTGGTCTTCGGCGAGCCGGTTCAGCTCGACGAGGCGCTTTTCCGCGCGGTCGACGTCAAAGCGACCTCCTCAGCAGCCCTAGGGACTGCTTGATCTGTTCGACGAGGTTATAGGTCTCCGCGCGCATGGGATTCTCCAGATGAGGGCTCTCTATAGGTAGCCGTGAAGGCTGCAGCAAGGCCGCCATCCTTCGAGGACCGCCTTCATAGTGAGGAGCCCGGCCGTCCTCCTTCGAGGCTCGCTTCGCTCGCACCTCAGGATGACGACCGGGCCTCGAACCACGCGGCCACCTCAGGATGACGGCAATCAATCCCCAGCGTCATCCTGAGGTGCGAGCGGGCAAAGCCCGCGAGCCTCGAAGGATGACGCCGTTTGGCGAATGGAAAGCGAACGATTTACCCTCCCCGATTCACCGCCCCGAAACCACTTCTGGCTAGGGTTCTGCCGCCCTGCCCATCCCGGAACAACCATGCTCAGCCCCACACAATCTTACGCTCTCGACATTCGCGGCCTGGTGAAGCGCTTCGAGCGCCCGGCGGTCGATGGCCTCGATCTGCGCGTCCGCACCGGCGAGTTCTACGCGCTGGTCGGCCCGAACGGCGCGGGAAAAACGACGACGCTGCGCATGGTCGCGGGCCTGCTCGCGCCCGACGCGGGCACCATCGAGATCGGCGGCATCGACGCGCGGCGCGAGCCGCAGGCGGCCAAACAGATCATGGCTTGGATTTCCGACGAGCCGATGATCTACGACAAGCTGACGCCGTTCGAATATCTCGAATTCATCGCCGGTCTCTGGGGCATCGATGCCGCGACCGCCGAGGCGAAGGCGCGCGAGCTGTTGGGCTGGCTCGGGCTCGAGAAGCATGCGCACGAGCGCTGCGAGGGATTTTCCAAGGGCATGCGCCAGAAGGTGGCGCTGGCCGGCGCGCTGGTGCACGAGCCGCGCCTGATCATTCTCGACGAACCGCTCACGGGTTTGGACGCGGGTTCCGCGCGGCAGGTGAAGCACGTGTTGCGCGAGCGCACGCGCGAGGGCGTCACCGTGGTGATGACCACGCATATCTTGGAAGTGGCCGAGCGCATGGCCGATCGCATCGGCATCATCGCGCATGGCCGGCTGATCGCCGAGGGCACGCTCGACGAGCTGCGCCGCCGCGCCGGCAACGGCGCCAGCAACCTTGAAGAGACCTTTCTCATGCTGGTTGCCGAACCGGCAGAAGCGGCGTGAGCATGCATCTCGTCGAGCTCCTCGTGCCCCGGACGCGGTGCAGCGCGAAGCGGTGCACCGCTGATCCGGGGCCCACGCACATTTCTACCTTCGCATTCGCCATGGGTCCCGGGTCTGCAGCGCACCGCTCCGCGCTGCGCTGCGCCCGGGACACAAGAGCGTGAGCACCCCCGCCACCATCGCCTGGTTCGCCGGGCACGAGTTTCGTCTGGCGTGGCGCGAATGGATCGGCATGCTCACGGCCGGCCGGCGCGGGCGCGCCAGCGCGGTCGCCATCGGGCTCTTGATCTTTCTCGTGTTCATGCACGCGATCGCGTTCGCCTCGGTGCGCGAGTTCGCTCAAGGCGGGCTGGAGCCGGACCGCGCCGCGCTCGCCATCGTGTCGAGCATCGCGCTGCTGGCCTGGTGCCTGATGATCTCGCAGGCCATGGAGTCGGTGACGCGCGCGTTCTACAGCCGCTCCGATCTCGACCTAATACTTGCTTCGCCGGTGGTCGCGCGGCGGGTTTTCTCGGTCCGCATCGTGATGCTGGCGATCTCCGCGGTCGGGATGGCGATGCTGCTGGCAGGCCCGTTCATCAACGTGTTGGCGCTCTATGGCGGTCCGCGCTGGCTCTTGGGCTATGGCGTGTTCGCGGCAATGGCCGCTGCTGCGGCTGCGATTGCGGTCGCGCTCACGGTCGCACTTTTCCGCCTGATCGGCCCGCGCCGCACCCGCTTCGTGGCGCAGGTGGTGGCCGCGCTGATCGGCGCCTTCTTCGTGATCGGTCTGCAGGTGGCGGCCGTGCTTTCCTACGGCACGCTGTCGCGCACGGCGCTGATCGCCACCGGCGCGCTGGTGAGCCATGCGCCGGAGGCCGACAGCGCGCTCTATTGGCCCGCGCGAGCCATCCTGGGCGACCCCGCATCGTTTGCCATCGTGTTAACCGCCGGCCTGCTCACGCTCGGCGCGGCCATCCTGATTTTCGCCTCGCGCTTCGGCGACCACGCGATTGCGGCTTCCGGCGCGGCGCTGTCGCCGACACGGCGCGCAGCCGTCGCACGCGCATTCCGCCCGGCCACCATCATGCACGCACTGCGCCGCAAAGAATGGACGCTGTTGCGCCGCGATCCTTGGCTGATGTCGCAATCGCTGGTGCAGATCCTCTATCTGCTGCCGC
>JAYUHJ010000499.1:0-6994 GCA_043767065.1 Hyphomicrobiales bacterium
GGGGCTGGCGCCAGTGCCGCCCTCGAAGCCCGCGATGGTCACGTGGTCCGAACGCGCCTTGGAGACGCCCGCGGCCACCGTGCCGACGCCGATCTCGGAGACGAGCTTCACCGACACGAGACCCGTGGGGTTCACGTTCTTCAGATCGAAGATCAACTGCGCCAGGTCTTCGATCGAATAAATGTCGTGGTGCGGCGGCGGCGAGATCAGCCCGACGCCCGGCATCGAGTAGCGCACGCGCGCTATGATCTTATCGACCTTGTGGCCGGGTAGCTGGCCGCCTTCGCCGGGCTTGGCGCCCTGCGCCATCTTGATCTGCATCATGTCCGAGTTGACCAGATACTCGGCGGTGACGCCGAAGCGGCCGCTTGCCACCTGCTTGATCGCCGAGCGCATGGAGTCGCCGTTCGGCAGTGGCTTGAAGCGATCGGATTCCTCGCCGCCCTCGCCGGTGTTCGACTTGCCGCCGATCCGGTTCATGGCGATGGCGAGCGTCGTGTGCGCCTCGCGCGAGATCGACCCGAACGACATGGCGCCGGTCGAGAAGCGCTTGACGATTTCCTTCGCGGGCTCGACTTCCTCGATCGGCACGGGCTCGCGGCCGTCGTCCGCCGCGCTCTTGATGCGGAACAGGCCGCGGATCGTGAGCAGCTTTTGCGTCTGCTCATTCACGATCTTCGAGTAGGCGCGGAACTTCTCGTAGGAATTGCCGCGCACCGCGTGCTGCAGCGCCGCGACGCTCTCCGGGTTCCATACGTGCGCCTCGCCGCGGATGCGGAAGGCGTATTCGCCGCCGATGTCGAGCGTCTCTCGCAGCACCGGCGATTCGCCGAACGCCTCGCGGTGGCGCTGCAGCGTCTCCTCGGCGATTTCGGCCAGCCCCACGCCCTCGATGCGGGTCGCGGTACCGGCGAAGTACTTGTCGACGAACTCGGTCTTCAGCCCGACCGCGTCGAAAATCTGCGCACCGCAATAGGACTGGTAGGTCGAGATACCCATCTTCGACATCACCTTCAGGAGTCCCTTGCCGATCGCCTTGATGTAGCGCTTGAGCAATTCCTTCTCGTCGAGCTTGTCGGCGATCTCGTCCTTGACCGAGATCAGCGTCTCGAACGCGAGATAGGGGTTGATCGCCTCCGCGCCGTAGCCGGCAAGGCAACAGAAATGATGCACCTCGCGCGGTTCGCCCGACTCGACCACGAGCCCGACCGAAGTGCGCAGCCCCTTGCGGATCAGGTGGTGGTGGACGGCGGCGGTCGCCAGCAGGGACGGCAACGCCACGCGCGTCGGCCCGACGCGGCGGTCGGAGAGAATGATGATGTTGGTGCCGTCGTTCACCGCGGCCTCGGCCTGCGCACATAGCTCCTCGAGCGCGGCCTCGAAGCCGGCGCCGTTATCGGCCGTGAACGTGGTGTCGAGCGTCTTCGACTGGAATTGCGCGTCGCCGACCTCGGAGATCGAGCGGATCTTCTCCAGGTCTTCGTTTGTGAGAATCGGCTGGCGCACCTCGAGCCGCTTTTTCTTCGCCAGCCCCTTGAGGTCGAACAGGTTCGGCCGCGGCCCGATGAACGACACCAGGCTCATGACGAGTTCCTCGCGGATCGGATCGATCGGCGGGTTCGTCACCTGCGCGAAGTTCTGCTTGAAATACGTGAACAGCAGCTTGGACTTATCCGACAGCGCCGAAATCGGCGTGTCGTTGCCCATGGAGCCGACCGCTTCCTCGCTGTTGCGGACCATCGGCTCCATCAGCATCTGCAGGTCTTCCTGCGTGTAGCCGAACGCCTGCTGGCGATCCAACAGCGGCACGTTGGTGCGGCCGTTCTTCGAGCGCGCGGCAGACAGGTCCTCGAGCACGATCTGCGTGCGGTCGAGCCACTTGCGATAGGGATGCTTCTTGGCGAGGCCGGACTTGAGCTCTTCGTCGTCGATGATGCGGCCCTGTTCGAGGTCGACGAGCAGCATCTTGCCCGGCTGCAGCCGCCACTTGCGGATGATCTGCTCTTCGGGAATCGGCAGCACGCCCGCTTCCGAGGCCATGATCACGCGATCGTCGGAAGTGACCAGCCAGCGCGCCGGGCGCAAGCCATTGCGGTCGAGCGTGGCGCCGATCTGGCGTCCATCGGTGAAAGCGATCGCGGCCGGCCCGTCCCAGGGCTCCATCAAGGCCGCGTGATACTCGTAGAAAGCGCGCCGCTCCTCGTCCATCAGCGGATTTCCCGCCCACGCCTCGGGGATCATGGTCATCACCGCCTCGGCAAGCGAATAGCCGCCCTGCACGAGGAACTCGAGCGCGTTGTCGAAACAGGCCGTGTCCGATTGGCCTTCATAGGAGATCGGCCAGAGCTTCTGGATGTCGTCGCCCAACAGCTCGGAAGCGACCGAAGCTTGGCGGGCCGCCATCCAGTTGTTGTTGCCGCGCAGCGTATTGATCTCGCCGTTGTGCGCGATCATCCGGTAGGGATGCGCCAGCGACCAGGTCGGGAAGGTGTTAGTGGAGAAGCGCTGATGCACCAGCGCGAGCGCACTCTCGAAATCCTTGTCGTGTAGGTCGGGGTAATAGGTCTCCAGCTGGTCGGCCAGGAACATGCCCTTGTAGACGACTGTGCGGCACGACAGCGACACTGGGTAATAGCCCGACGCGCGCCGCTCGCGCTTGTTGTAGAGCACGCCGGAGATCGTCTTCCTGAGCACATAGAGCCGCCGCTCGAAGTCCTCATCGGTCTTGGTCTTCGGGTTGCGCGCGATGAACACCTGCATGTGCACGGGCTCGGTGGGCTTCACCGAGAAACCGAGCGTCGAATTGTCGGTCGGCACATCGCGCCAGCCGAGAATCTTCATGCCGTCGCGCGCGGCTTCCTCGACATAAGTGTCGATGATCTCGCGCCGCCACGCCGCGTCGTGCGGCATGAACAGCGCGCCGACTGCGTAGTGCCCCGGCTCCGGCAGCGCGAAGCCGAGCCGCTTGGCTTCGCGTGCGAAAAACTTGTGCGGGATTTGCACCAGGATGCCGGCGCCGTCGCCGGCGCGCGGATCGGCGCCGACGGCGCCGCGGTGTTCGAGGTTGCAGAGAATCGCAAGCCCATCTTCGACGATCTGGTGCGACTTGCGCCCCTTGATGTCGGCGATGAAGCCGACGCCGCAGGCGTCATACTCGCGGAACGGATCGAACATCCCGGCAGGCTGAGGAAGCGCGTACGCGGAATCGGGCTTCACGGTGCCGGGCTTCGCACCAGTCTGCCGCTCCGTGTCCACTGCTCGCTTCCGAGCCATCGCCATCGTCCTCACACACGTTACCCGTTCCGCCGCGCCGTGCCGGGCGCCCGCCTTGCGCCGATCCTTCCCGTACATTGGAGCGGAGCTCTGGGCGGCGCCCTCAGGCGCTTGCCGCTAGTCGGCGCGGCGTCTGCACACTCGCCGCGCACCACGACGTTCTGTTATAGGCGCGCCGGCCGCCGTTGGGCTAAAGGGACAGTATCACTGTCCTAATGGTAACATGACAGAATTCCAGGGTCCGGACAAGCACGGCAACCGCCTCCGCCCCGGAAATCTTTCCACATCTTGCGAAAGGCCAGCCGCCGCTGAAACAAGCGTATGCCCCACCGGGCCCGGGCGCAATGAATATGCGCGAAAGCGCCGCCTCCCGGCCCAATGCCCGCCCTTATTTCCGGGCCGAATCCGCGGCGAGGGCGGGGTATCGCAGGGGTCGCTCGCATGATCGACGTAGCCAAGATTTTCGCGCGGGTGGTGGGGGCGGCGCTGCCGCTCTCGATATTGGCGCTCGGTATTCAACCCGCAGCCGCGCAATATGCGTCGCCGGTCATCTCCGCACCCTACGAAGTCGCGGTTGCGCTCCGGCGGCTCGGCCTGCGGCCGATCGCTTCACCGCACCAGCGGGGAATGTTCTGGATCGCGCCGGCCATGGCTCGCGACGGAACCCGCGTGCGGGTCGTGATCGACGCGCGCAGCGGAGCTATCGTAGACGTCAATGAGGTCGATGCGCTCCGGCCCCGCGCGCCGATCGCCGCGGCGCCGTACCCGATCGGCCCGCGTTACGGCTTGTACGAGCGCCGTCCGAACGACGATCCGCGCACCAGAAATTATCCGGGCCCCGGACGCATTCCCGATGTTGAGGACGATGAGCTGCCGACCGGACCTCGCGTGATTCCCGCCGAGCCGACCTTGCGGCCGCGCGGCCAGGTGCCGGGGGCGCCCCGCGTTGCGGCCCGGCCTGCCGATCCGAAGCCGCGCACGACGCCGCTGCCGCGTCCGCGCCCGTCGGAACTGACCGCGGCGGTGCCGCAGCCCGAGCCCGCCGCAACCGCTCCGGCCGCGAAGCCGGATGCATGGGGTCCGCCGGCGCAGGGGCTCGAATAATTCGTCATTCCGGGTTGCCGCGCAGCGGCAAGCCCGGAATCCATATCCACGGTCGGTGGTTATGGATTCCGGGCTCCTTGCTTCGCTCGGCCCCGGAATGACAGAATCAAAAAGGGCGCCCCGGTCGCCCGGGACGCCCTTCGAACTCTTTCGTCGATAGAGCGTCAGGCAGCCTTCGCGGTCTTGCCGTCGATCACCTTGGCCTTGCCGCCGATCGCAATCTGGCGCGGCTTCATGGCCTCGGGAATCTCGCGCACCAGATCGACGTGCAGCAGACCGTTCTCCAGATCGGCGCCCTTCACCTCGACGTGGTCGGCGAGCTGGAAGCGGCGCTCGAACGCGCGCGCGGCAATGCCCTGATAGAGCGTCTCGCTTTGCTCTTCTTTCTCGGCGACCTGCTTCTCGCCGCGGATGGTGAGCGTGTTTTCCTTCACTTCGATATTGATTTCATCGCGCGTGAAGCCGGCGACCGCTACCGAAATGCGATAGGCGTTCTCGCCGGTGCGCTCGATGTTGTAGGGCGGATAGCTCGGTGCGGCGTCCACGCCTCCCCACTGATCGAGGAGCGAGAACAACCGGTCGAAGCCGACGGTGGAACGATAGAGCGGGGTCAGATCGTACGTGTGCATGGCATATCCTCCTGTGAAGCGACATGCGGTTGAGGGCCCGCCGAAGCCGGGCCCGGATTTTTCGCGCCGCCCCGAAGGACCTGCGCAAGCGCGATATGGGAGGCGCTGCCCGAGGCTGCAAGGGCCGGTGAGCAAGAAGAAAACTGCAGTAAATTCAGATATTTACAGGTTTTCGGCCGCCGGGCTTCGGAACATGAACGCGCGATGAATGATGGCTTTCGCGCCTATTCAGGGCTTCCGATCTAAGCCCAGAAGGAGGACTGTCGCGGCGGCCGGACGGTCGTAACTGTCCGTGCGCTGCGATATTCTTTATGCGGATGCCGTCCGCGGGGGCGAGCGGCGGAGGACGTACGATGTCGAGGCCCGGACTCGTACTGGCGGCGCTATTGTTCGCGCTTGCCTTGACCGAAGGCGCATCCGTGCCGTGGTCCTTCGCTCAAGGAGTCGGCGTGCGGATCGACGAGCCGCGTGCCGTCGACGTGGCGCCGCGGCCGCCCGGCCGCCGGGTGCCGGGCTATTATAGCGAGCGCCCGCCGCGTGCCGCCGTGCCGCGCCGACCCATGGCGCAGGATGAGTTGACGACCTCCCTTCACACGCGCGGCTTCCGGGATGTTGTCTTCTTGCAGCAGCGCGGCGCGACCTACATCTACGAAGCTACCGGCCAACGTGGCGAGCGCGTGCGTCTGATCGTCAATTCCGTGACCGGCGGCATCGACGGCGTGCGCCAGCTCGGCGTCGGCCGCAAGAAGTAAGCGGCCCTCCGATTGCGACCATCTCCACCTCGTTGTAACGCTCAAAGCCCCACCGCGCGTCCTTCATGAATCGAACGCCATGACTCTGCATGCCATCGCCGCCAATCCGGTGCCCGTGGGCGCCGTTTCCGGCGACCTGGAGACCACCGACAAGGTACGCCTGCGCTTTGCCCGCTGGGCGCCGCTCGCGCCGCGCCGCGGCACGGTCTGCATCTTCCCCGGCCGCGCCGACGCGATCGAGGAATATTTCGAGGTGGTCTCTGAACTCCGCATCCGCGGCTTCGCGGTCGCGGCGCTCGACTGGCGAGGCCAGGGCGGGTCGCAACGCATGCTGCGCGATCCGCGCAAGGGGCATGTGTGGAGCTTCGACGAATATCAGAAGGATCTCGAAGTCTTTATGCGCGAGGTGGTGCTGCCCGATTGTCCGCCGCCCCATTTTGGTTTGGCTCATTCCATGGGGGCCGCCATCATGCTGGAAATGTCCCGGCTCGGTGGCCGCTCGTTCGATCGGCTGGTGCTGACTTCGCCGATGACCGAGCTCGCCGGCATCCGCATGCCGCGTCTTTCCCGCGCCTTCTTGCGGCTGGCGCGTCTCGCCGGTCTGGGCCGGGTTTATGTGCCCGGCGGCGGCCCGGTGGCGACTGCGAGCCGGCCCTTCGTCGGCAATCCCTTCACGTCCGATCCGGTGCGCCATGCACGCATGGCGGCGATCGTCGAGGAGGTGCCGGCGCTTGGCTTGGGTTCTCCGACCGTCGCCTGGATGGACTCGGCCTTCCGCGTCATGCGCAGGTTCGCCGACCCGGTCTATCCGGCCTCCTTGCGCCAACCCATGCTGCTGATCGGCGCCGGCGAAGACAGCGTGGTGTTGACGCAGGCGGTCGCGCGCTTCGCGTCGCGGCTGCGCGCGGGCGCGCACCTGGTGGTCGCCGGCAGCAAGCACGATATCCTGATGGAGCGTGATCCATTCCGCGGCCAGTTCTGGGCCGCTTTCGACGCTTTCATTCCGGGCTCGCCGCTGGTTCCCGGCTCGCCGCTGTATCGCTGATTATCCGCGCAGGATTTCGAGCGCTTCCGCGTGCACGCGCTTGTCGCCGGCGGCGATGACGCGGCCGCCCTTGGCCGCGGACCCGCCGGTCCAGCTCGTGATGATGCCGCCGGCGCCCTCGATGATCGGGATGAGCGCCGCGATGTCGTGGGTGCGCAAGCCGCTCTCAATGACGAGATCGACGAATCCCG
>JAYUHJ010000500.1:0-6992 GCA_043767065.1 Hyphomicrobiales bacterium
CGCGCCTACCCGGGGGGGGGGGGGGGCCCCCATCTCTGGCGACTGACCCCCTCCCGGCCGCCTGCGGCGGCCACCCTCCCCCTTTCAGGGGGAGGTGAGTAACGTTACCCCGATGTCCGAATCCCGCCCCTTCCTCGGTGTCGAGCGCTCGGCTTCGGGCCGCGTCTGGCGCGACCGGCTCGACGCCCGCGCCAACCAGACAGCACTTGCGCTGGTGCAGCGCCTCGGCTTGCCCGAGCTGCTCGCGCGCGTGCTGGCCGGGCGCGGGGTCACGCCCGACGACGCCGAAGCCTATCTCGATCCGACCGTGAAAAGCCTGATGCCGGACCCCGACACGCTCACCGACATGCCGGCGGCGGCCACGCGGCTGGCCGACGCGGTCGAGCGCGGCGAGCAGGTCGCGGTGTTCGGCGATTACGACGTGGACGGCGCCACCTCGACCGCGCTGCTGGTGCGCGTGCTGCGCGCCAGCGGGCTCGATCCGCTGTTTCACATTCCCGACCGCATCTTCGAGGGCTACGGGCCGAACGTAGAGGCGGTGAGGGGCCTCGCCGAGCGCGGCGCCAAGCTGCTCGTCACCGTCGATTGCGGCACCACCAGCATGGAAGCACTCGACGAGGCCAAGAAGCTCGGCCTCGACACGGTCGTCATCGACCATCACCAGGCGCCCGAGCAACTCCCGTCCGCGCGCGCCATCGTGAACCCCAACCGGCAGGACGACCTTTCGAAGCTCGGCTATCTCGCTGCCGTCGGCGTCGTGTTCATCGTCGCGGTCGCGCTGCTGCGCGAGTTGCGCAAGCGCGGCTTCTGGAGCGAGACGCGCCGCGAACCGGATCTGCTGGCGTTCCTCGATCTGGTGGCGCTCGGCACCGTGGCCGACGTGGTGCCGCTCAAAGGCCTGAACCGCGCCTATGTCGCCAAGGGGCTGCTTGCGATGCGCCGGCGCGAAGGCGTCGGCCTCAAGGCGCTGATGGACGCCGCGCGCCTCGACGGTCCGCCGACGCCGTTCCATCTCGGATTTCTCCTCGGGCCGCGCATCAACGCCGGCGGCCGCATCGGCGACGCCACGCTCGGCACGCGCCTCCTGCTCACAGACGATCCGTCCGAGGCCATGAAGATCGCGCTCGAACTCGATCGCCTGAATACCGAGCGCCGGGCCGTCGAACAGGCAACGCTCGCGGAAGCCGAAGCCGAGGCGCTCGCCGCGCTCGGGCTTGAGGAGCGCGGCGCGGTCGTCATCGCGTCCAAGGACGGCTGGCACCCGGGCGTCGTCGGTCTGGTCGCCGCGCGGCTGAAGGAGCGCTTCGGCCGCCCGGCTTTTGCCATCGCCATGCTCGGCGACAGCGGCACCGGCTCCGGCCGCTCGATCCCCGGCGTCGATCTCGGCCACGCCGTGCGTGCCGCCGTGGACAAGGGCCTGCTGGTCAAAGGCGGCGGCCACGCCATGGCCGCGGGCCTCACGGTCACCCGCGCGAAGCTCAAAGATTTGCGCGCTTTCTTGGAGGAAACGCTCGCGGCACCCGTCGAGGCCGCGCGCCATGTCGACGCGCTCGAAATCGACGGCGCGCTCACCGCCGGTGCGGCGAATCTCGAATTGATGGAGACGATCGGCCGCGCCGGGCCGTTCGGCGCCGGCAATCCCGAGCCGGTGTTCGCGCTGCCGTCGCATTCGGTCGTGTTCGCCGATCCGGCGGGCGATGCGCACGTGCGGCTGCGGCTCAAGGCCGGCGACAACCGCCAGATCGGCGCCATCGCCTTCCGCGCGCTCGGCCGCCCGCTCGGCGACGCCTTGCTCGCCGGGCGCGGGCGCACGATGCACGTGGCCGGCGCGCTCACGCTCAATTCCTGGCAGGGCACCGAGCGCGTCGAAATGCGCGTGCTCGACGCGGCACCTGCGGAGCCGCTGGCGGCGCGGTGACGCGATGACCGGGCACGCAGCTTGTTGTATGGATCGCCGGGGACCTTGAGCCATGACGCGAGCGGACGAATTGCCCTTCCTAATTTCAGGCGGCGGCATCGGCGGATTGGCGGCTGCGCACGCGCTGGCGCAAAGGGGCTTCCCCATACGCGTGCTGGAGCAGTCGGCGGAATTCCGCGAGGCCGGCGCCGGTATTCAGCTAGGGCCGAACATTTTTCGCGCCCTCGGCAAACTCGGCCTGAAGGACGCGGTGCTCGCCGATGCCTGGGAGCCCAAGGCGCAAGAAATGCGCGACGCGCTCACCGGCAAGAGCATCACCCGTGTTCCGCTCGGCAACGACTCCTTCGAGAGATTCGGCGAGCCCTACGCGGTCACCCACCGCCACGACCTGCACGCGGTATTTCTGAACGCGTGCAAGAGCAATAATCTCGTCACGTTAGAAACGCAGCAGCGCCTGATCGACTTCGAGGATGTCAGCGGCGGCATCCTTGTCCAGCTTGAATCCGGCGACGAGATCAAAGGCCGCGCGCTCATCGGCTGCGACGGCATGTGGTCGCGCGTGCGCGAGAAGATCGTCGGCGATGGCGCGCCGCGGGTCTCCGGCCACATCGCCTATCGCGCGGTGTTGAAGCGCAGCGAAGTGCCAGACGATCTTTGGCAGCCCGACATCGTGCTGTGGGCCGGCCCGCGCACGCACTTCGTGCATTATCCGCTGCGCCGCGGCGAGCTCTATAACCTCGTCGCCGTCTTTCATTCGGATCGCTATGTCGAGGGCTGGAATACGGAGGCCGACACCTCCGAGCTATGGACGCACTTCAAGGGCCAGCGGCCCGAAGTGTTGCGGCTGTTGGAGCGCATCGAGACCTGGCGCATGTGGGTGCTATGCGACCGCGAGCCAATCAGGGAATGGTCGAAGGGTAACGTCACGCTCCTGGGCGACGCCGCGCACCCCATGCTGCAATATATGGCGCAGGGCGCCTGCATGGCGACCGAGGACGCCTATTGGCTGGCGGAGAAAGTCGCGCAGACGCCCGGCGATCTCCCCGCCGCGTTCCGCGCCTATCAGGAGAAGCGCTACCTGCGCACCGGCCGCGTGCAGCTCATGGCCCGCGTCTATGGCGAATTTTATCACGCGCGCGGCGTCACCGCCGAGTTGCGCGACCAGATGCTGGGCGCGCGCACGCCGCAGGATGCCTACGACGGAATCGAGTGGTTGTACGGCAGCATGTGAACGCGGCGCGCGCTGTAGCCCACTCGCCGCGCTGCGTTCGCAAATTACTAGATCCGCGAAATCAATCCTTCGTTCCCCGCCACATACGATCAGCGCTCCAAGGGCCAGCACCGGCCGCGGCGATGTAAAGGAAGAGGAAAGACAGGAGGACCGCATATCCGCCGGCGTTAAGAAGAGGATAGAAACTGCGCGGCGAATGCGCGTAGAAATAGGCGACTGCGTAGAGGCCGCTGAGAATGAATGCGACCGGCCGAGTGAACAGGCCGATGATAAGAAGTGCGCCGCCGACCAGCTCGAATATGCCCGCGACCCCGCTCATCGATTGGATCGTAGCGTTGTTGAGTGGCCCAACCGGAAAGTTCAACCACTTGGACATGCCGCCTTGTATGATCAGCAGTCCAGACACTATGCGCAGCAAGCTCAACAGCTGCGGTGACCAGGGCCGTAATGCGTTTTCCATCGGTGTCCTCCCAGTTATTTAGTTCCCCACTTTACCTTGCGTCGAGATTCGCGACAAACCCGCCAACACGCCTCCGAGGCCGACTCTTATCGCAGTCCATGGCCGGTGCTAGACTGCCTATAGCGAGTTTGAGAACGCCGCGCGTGCCGGAAAATTCCGTTGGGGGCAGGGTGTTACCGTGAAATTCGACCGCCGTAGCTTCATTGCCGCCGGCACCGCCGCGCTGTTTCGGCCCGCCTCCTTGCTGGCGCAGGAAGTCGAGGAAGAGGCCTATTTTTCCGGCAACGCCGATGACCACGGCATCGTCTATCGCCGCACCAACCTGGACACGATCGACGCGGTGTTCCGCCGCCAGGTGGTGCGCTATCCGCACAGCGAAGTTCCCGGCAGTATCGTCGTCGATATCCGCCACCACTTTCTCTATCTCACCTACGAGAACAACGTGGCGCTGCGCTACGGCGTCGGCGTCGGGCGCGAGGGCTTCCAGTGGTTCGGCCGCGCCCAGATCATGCGCAAGGCCGTGTGGCCGACTTGGACGCCGCCGCCAGAAATGCGCCAGCGCCAGCCGCATCTGCCGCAGAACATGAAGGGCGGCTGGGGCAATCCGCTCGGGCCGCGCGCGATGTATCTTTACCGCGACGGCCGTGATCTCATTTACCGCATTCACGGCACGGTCGAGCCCTGGACCATCGGCGAGGACGTTTCCAGCGGCTGCATCCGGATGCTGAACGAAGACGTGATCGATCTTTTTGGCCGCGCGCCGGTCGGCACGCGGGTGAGCGTGCTCGAGCAAGTCGAGTAGGGGAGGCAAACATGCGGCGCATCATTCGGTTCGGCGCGGTGATGATGGCGGTACTGGCCATTGCGGCCTGCGGGTCGTTCAAGACCGGCGACGAGACGCCGCCGAGCTCGACCGCCACGGTCCCGCCGGGCAGCGCGCAGGACTTCTTCGTCAATGTCGGCGACCGGGTCTTTTTCAACGACAACCTGGTCGACCTCACGCCGACCTCGACCGAGACCCTCGACAAGCAAGCGGCCTGGCTCGTCCGCTTCGCCTCCTACACGGTGACGATCGAGGGCCATTCCGACGAGAAGGGCGACAAGGCCAAGAACATGGCGCTCGGCAATCGCCGCGCCCAAGCGGTGCGCAACTATCTCACCGGCAAGGGCGTGCCCGCGCAACGCGTGAAGTTCGTCTCCTATGGAAAGGACCGCCGGGTCTCGACCTGCAACGACATTTCCTGCTGGTCGCAGAACCGCCGCGCCGTCACCGTGCTCGATGGCGAGCCGGGCGCGGCTCCGGCCGCCCCGGCGCCCGTGCATATGACGCCGCCGCCGCGCACGCCGCGCGGCTAATTCGCACAGGGCCTGAACTCAAATGTTGTTTCCGACCGACCTCGCCTCGTTCCTCGATCTCATACGCCAACACGGCGATGCAGCCTACAGCCTCATGTTCGCTTATGCGTCCTCACACAGCCTGCTGCTTGCGCTGTTCGCGGGCTATGCTGCGCATTCCGGCGCGCTGAGTTTCGGCACGCTCATCGTGGTCTGCTGGTTAGGTAGCTTTGTCGGCGATGTGATCCGCTTCTGGATCGGACGTCGTTTTGGCACCCGCTGGCTCGGACGTTTTCCGCGGCTTGAACGCGCCCTGCAGACTGCGGCCCGGTTGGCGGACCGTCACTATTTCTGGATGATTCTGCTGCACCGTTACCCGCACGGCATTCGCGGCGTCGCGGGCTTTGCCTACGGCATGTCGAAGCTGCCGTGGTCAACTTTCCTTGCGCTAAATTTCGTCGCCGCGGGCCTGTGGTCCTGCACCGTCGTCTCGGCTGGCTATGCCTTCGGCCAAGTCTCGGAGAAGGTCATGAGCGATGCCTCTTCGGGCCTGGGCTTCGTGATGCTGGCCGCTTTCCTCGGCCTCTCCTGGATTTTGAGCAAAAAGCTCGAGCGTGCCCTCGAACGGAGATGAACCGCACGCGGACGCAATAGTTCGGTTGGTATTTTAGCGTGGCGGCGCGGAGATCGGCGCGCAGTTCTTACGGCCCTGCCAGACGCAGTCCTGGATCTTTCCTGCCTCCAGGAGCCGCTCCATGATCCAGACGCTGCCGACGATGAGGACAAGCGCGAACAGCGCGATGCCGATCAGGAAGCGGTCGCGCGTGGCCTGATTCATCCGCGCTTCGCCGGCCGGCGCGGGAGGCGAGGGCGGTGCAGGCTGCGGCGGCGCCTCGTGCGGACGCCTGACCCGCGCCTTGCCGGGCCGGTCGAACACCAGTTGAAGCGGCGAACGGGCCAAGCGCTTTCTCCGCGGGTCTAATTCCGGATGACGCCCCCTAAGGGATATACGTCTTTCAGTCCAGCTTGATGCCCGCCTTCTGGACCACGGGGCCCCATTTCTCGAAGTCGGCCTTGGTGAGCGCGGCCAGATCGGCCGGCCCTTTGGCCCAAAGTTCGACGCCGAGGCCGCCAAGCCGCTCCTTCACCGCCGGGATGTCCAGGATCGAGAGGATTTCGGCGTTGAGCTTGTCGGTGATCGCCTTCGGCGTGCCGGCCGGCGCATAGACGCCGAACCAGGTGCCGGTTTCGAAGCCCGGCACGCCTGCCTCGATCGCGGTGGGCACGTTCGGCAGTACAGGCGCGCGCGTGGCGCCGGTGGTGGCGAGTGCGCGCACCTTGCCTTCACGGATGTGCGGCAGGCCCGTGAGCACGAAATCGAAGAACACCGGCACCCGGCCCCCGATCACGTCCACGACCGCCAGCGGATTGCCGCGATAGGGGATGTGCAGCATGTCGATGCCGGTCATCACCTTGAACATCTCGGTGGCGAGATGATTGGTGGTGCCGTTGCCGGCCGAGGCGTAGGTGATGTCGCCGGGCTTGGCCTTGGCCATCGCGATCAGCTCGGCCAACGTCTTCGCCGGGAAATCCGGATTGACCACGATGACCATCGGAATGTTGCCGACCAGCGTGACCGGCGCGAAGTCCTTCATCGGGTCGTAGTTCAGCTTGCTGTAGAGGTGCGGGACGATCGAAATCGAGCTCGGCGACATCAGAAACGTGTAGCCGTCGGGCGCCGCCTTCGCGACCGCGTCGTTGCCGATATTGCCGCCGGTGCCGGGCTTGTTTTCGATTACGACGGACTGATTCCAGCGCTGCGACAGATGTTGGCCGATCAGGCGCATGATCGTGTCGGCCGAACCGCCGGCCGGGAACGGCACGACGAAGGTGATCGAGCGGGACGGATAGGCCTGCGCCATCGGCTGCGACGCGGGCAGCACCAGGGCGATTGCGAACAACAGAAGCGCGAGCGCGCGCTGCGCGAAATTCATCTCGGATCCTCCCTCGGGCTTGCGGCTTGTTTTTTTGGAGTATAGCGGGCGTAG
>JAYUHJ010000501.1:0-2963 GCA_043767065.1 Hyphomicrobiales bacterium
GCCGGGAGCCCGGCGCTGACTCACGGCACGGTTCCGACCTGGGCGCGGCCGCTCCTGATCGTTCGCGACGAGCACATCCTGTCGCCGGCCGAGGCCGGCGTGTTGCGGGTTGGCGACTACGGCTATTTCCTCGCGCCGCCGCGCCGCGTGGCACGCCTCGACCGGTTATTCGCTGTAGGCGAAGGTTCGGTAGATCGGGAAGTGGCGACTGCTTTCCCGTTCAACGGCGACATCCGCGTCGGCACGATCGCCGAGATGTACGGCCTCGAAATTCCCGCGACCGAGCGAAATTTTTCCATCGCCGAGCTGTTCGCCGACCGTTTCGATGAGGATTTGCGTGTCGGCCGCCGCATCGATCTCGGCCCCGCCGCGCTGCTCGTACACGAGATGGACGGCGACCGCGTTTCGCTCGCGGGCCTCGAATTCCTGACTGCCGACGAACCGCTACCCGCGTTCCCGCCGGTCGCGCTGCGGCGCTTGTTCGCGGCGCCGCAATGGCTCTCCCGCTTTACCGCGCGCCGCCGATTGCGGAACAAGGAAGGGCAGGGCTCCTGAACCGCCTCTGGCGCGCTTGCCTCTGCTGCGGCATGGTCGTTGGCCATTCAATCGGGAGCCGAACTTGGCCTTGCTCTTTCGAGGCGGCAAGGGGAGAGCCGCGCCGGACGCGACACGCGAGCTGGCGCGGCGCGTGCGTGCGCTCCTCGAACTTTCCGACGAGGCCACGGTCTCGGTTACCGAGTTCGCCTGCGGCGATCCTGCCTGCGGCGGGGCGGAGACCGCGATCATCGTGATGCGTCCGGGCCGCCGCACCGAGCACGTGAAGCTCCTGATGCCGGTAACTTCGGTCGGCGATGACGCGCTGAAAACGGCACTTGCGCCGCTCGCGCACTCCCCGGCAGGCACATCATGAATCCGGTCTTCGCCGGCTTGCAAACCTCCGTGTTCGAGGTGATGTCGGGGCTCGCGCGCGAGCATAACGCCATCAATCTAGGTCAGGGTTTCCCCGACGATCCGGGTCCCGAGGACGTGCGAGCGAAGGCAGCCGAAGCCGTGATCTCCGGCTGGAACCAGTATCCGCCGATGCTCGGCCTGCCCGAACTGCGCCGCGCGGTCGCCGCGCACTATCGCCACTGGCAGGGGCTCGCCCTCGATCCCGATACCGAGGTGATGATCACTTCAGGCGCCACCGAAGCGCTCGCCGGCGCGATGCTGGCGCTGATCGAGCCGGGCGACGAGGTCGTGCTGTTCCAGCCGCTCTACGACGCGTATCTGCCGCTCGTGCTGCGCGCGGGAGGCGTGCCGAAGCTGGTGCGTCTGAAGCCACCCGACTGGCGCTTCGATGAGGAGATGCTGTCGCGCGCGTTCTCCCCGCGCACCAAGGTCGTGCTGTTCAACAACCCGCTCAACCCGACCGCGACGGTCTACGCAGAAGACCAGCTCTCGCTGCTCGCGCATTTCTGCATGGCGCATAACAGCATCATCGTGTGCGACGAAGTGTGGGAACACGTGGTGTTCGATGGCCGCCGGCACATTTCCATGTTCGCCGTACCCGGCATGCGCTCGCGCACGGTGAAGATCGGCTCGGCCGGGAAGATTTTCTCGCTCACCGGCTGGAAGGTCGGTTTCGTTTGCGCCGCACCGGAGATCTTGCGGATGCTGGCCAAGGCGCACCAGTACATCACCTTCACCACGCCGCCGAACCTGCAGACGGCGGTGACCTATGGGCTCGGCAAGGACGATTCCTATTTCGAGGGAATGCGCCGCGATCTGGCGCGCTCGCGCGACCGCTTCACCAAGGGGCTGAAGCAGATCGGCTTCCCGGTGCTGGAGAGCCAGGGCACGTATTTTGTAAGCGTCGATCTGGCTCCGCTCGGCCTGAACATCGACGACGAGAGTTTCTGCAAGCGCCTGGTCGCCGAGCACAAGGTGGCGGCGATCCCGGTCTCGGCGTTCTATGCCGAGGACCCGGTGAAGAGCGTCGTGCGCTTCTGCTTCGCCAAGAAGGATGCAACGCTCGACGGAGCGCTGGAGCGGCTGGCCGGAGCGCTCAGGCGGAGAGTCTAGCTAGTCTCTAATTTTGCTTTCAGAGCATGGCGAGAATTACGACTCTAAACAGTATCTCTCTTGTTTTCCCGTCGGGAAGCAAGCTTCACCGGCACCTTGAGATAGTGCACGCCATTCGACTCCGCGGGTGGAAATTTTCCGGCGCGGATGTTCACTTGGATCGAGGGCAGGAGCAGCAGTGGTGCGGCCAGCGTCGCGTCCCGCCTGGTGCGCATGGCGACGAACTCGTCTTCGCTTACGCCATCATGCACATGCGGGTTCTTTTTCCGCTCTTCGCCGACGGTGGTTTCCCAAGCATAGACGTCGCGGCCGGGGGCCTTGTAGTCGTGACAGATGAAGAGCCTCGTCTCGGGCGGCAGATCCAGCACGCGCTTGATCGAGCGGTATAGCGCCCGCGCGTCACCTCCTGGAAAATCGGCTCGCGCCGTCCCGTAATCCGGCATGAACAGCGTATCGCCGACGAACACCGCGTCGTCGATCCTGTAGGACACGCAGGCCGGCGTATGGCCCGGCGTGTAGAGGACTTCCACTTCGAGCCGGCCGATCTTGAATCGCTCGCCGTCACGGAACAGATGATCGAACTCTGAGCCGTCGCCGGATATATCGATGGCGTTGAACACCGGCCGGAAAATGCGCTGCACGTCGCGAATATGCTCGCCGATGCCGACCTTGGCACCGGTCTTGAGCTTGATGTAGGGCGCACCGGAAAGATGGTCCGCGTGCGCGTGGGTTTCGAGCACCCATACGATCTTGATTCCTGCGGCCGAAGCGTCGGCCAAAATCTCGTCGGCTGAGGCCACTGAGGCTTTGCCAGTGCTGGAATCGAAATCGAGCACCGGATCGATCACGGCCCCTTCCAGGGTCGCGGAATCCCAGACCAGATAACTCGCCGTATTGGT
>JAYUHJ010000502.1:0-6989 GCA_043767065.1 Hyphomicrobiales bacterium
CGCCGATGTCGCGATAGGCGACGAGCGCCATGCGAACCTCGGCCTCGGGATTGGCATCGACGATCGAGGTCGCGATCGACCAGATCTTGCGCTTGGCGCCTTCGATCAGCGGCCCCATGGAGCCGGTGGTGTCTAGCACGAAGGCGACCTCGACCACGGGCCTTCCCGCAAGCGCGGCCGGCATCGCGACAAAGCAAAAGAACCCGGCCGCGAGCGCGGCGCGCAGAGCGTTGAGCAGCATCGGATCTCCCCACAGAATCAGGTTGCAGCGGAGGCGGATGCTCAACGGCGATCCGGGCCCGAGCGGGAAGGAAGCGCGGCCGGTTGCAGCTAAATTCGTGGCGCGATTTTGTGGAGAAAGGTCAGACTTGCTGTCGGGCCGGACGGATGGCCGGAAGAGCGGGTCCGAATTGTGGCGGTTGAGGCATCAGCGCGGCGCACGCTTGGCGAGGATGCGCTGGAGCGTGCGCCGGTGCATGGAGAGCCGCCGCGCGGTCTCCGAGACGTTGCGGCCGCAAAGCTCATAGACGCGCTGGATGTGTTCCCAACGAACGCGGTCGGCCGACATCGGGTTCTCCGGCGGCACCGCCTTATGTCCGTGCTTGGCGGTTAGCGCCGCGCAGACGTCATCGGCGTCGGCGGGCTTAGCGAGATAATCGACGGCGCCTAGTTTGACCGCATTCACCGCAGTCGCGATGTTGCCGTAGCCGGTAAGCACGATGCCGCGAGCGTCGGGGCGGCGTTCCTTCAGGGCGGAGATCACGTCGAGCCCGCTGCCGTCGCCGAGCCGCATGTCGACCACGGCAAAGGCCGGCGGCGACGAGGCCACCTGCGCCAGGCCCTCGGCCACCGACTCGGCCGTCTTCACGTCGAAGCCGCGGCTCTCCATCGCACGCGCAAAGCGCTGCAGGAACGGCTTGTCGTCATCGACGATCAGCAGACTGCGATCGGGAGATTTTTCGATAGTGGACGCGTGAGACATCAAAAAGCGAGGCTCCACCAATTAGTTTCAAACCATAACTACATCTAGGCGCTTCCTACAATAATACCTACTTTCTGACCAAATCTTGGTTAGCAGTACGCGCGTGCTGCATCGGCCCGAAAACAGCCTAAATCGCAGGTTGTTTACGTCGCAACCGGTCGCGGGGAGAGACTGGGCGCCTCGGCGTCCGGACGCGTAGGACGAGCCGGCAGCACGGCTACAGCCTGTTCCAGTACACGGCGTGGCCAGCTCACCCGCACGACGGCGCCCACGGCCGGAGCTGGACGATTGGCGACATCGAGCTTCGCGCCGGTCCGCTCCAGAAGAGTCTTGGCGATGAAGAAGCCGAGGCCGAGGCCGCCAGGGCTGTCGACTGCCGCGCGGTCGCGCCGCGACCCGCGCATCGTGACATAAGGCTCCCCGATCCGGTCGATCACGGCGGGCGAGAAGCCGGGGCCGTCGTCGGAGATTTCGATCGCGATTGCGTCGGCATCCCAACGGGCGGAAACCCCCACCTGTCCGCGCGCGAAATCGACGGCGTTCTCAACGAAATTCCCTAGCCCATAGATGATGCCGGGATTACGCGCGATCACCGGCTCGTCGGCGCGCTCTTTCGGCAGATCGAGTTTGATCTCGAGGCCGAACGGCCGGTGGGGCGCGGCTACTTCCTCGAGCAGGAGCGATAGTGGCATGCGGTCAAACGGCGTATCGCCTGAGCCGAGCGTTGCCAGTGTCGCCAGGATGGAGCGGCAGCGTTCGGTCTGCTCGTGCAGGAGCTTGATGTCGTCGGCGTATGGCCCGTCCTTCGGCATGGCGCGCTCAAGCTCGCGCACGACAAGCACGACGGTCGAAAGCGGAGTGCCGAGCTCGTGCGCCGCCGCGGCGGCCAGCCCATCGAGCGCCGAGAGATGCTGCTCGCGCGCGAGCACGAGCTCGGTGGCGGCGAGCGCGTCGGAGAGCTGGCTCCTTTCCTCGGCGATCCGCCAAGCATATAGGCCGATGAAGACGACCGAAAGCTGCAACGAAAGCCATATGCCGGCCCGATAGATCACCGGGATTTTCGCCTCTGCGCCCGGATACCACGGCAGTGGATAATGGAAGAAAGCGAGCGCAGTGATCGACGCGACCGTAAGTGCCCCAAGCGCAAGCGTCGTGCGCGGCGAAAGCGCGGCGGCCGAAATTAGAACCGGCGCCAGGAACAACACACAGAACGGATTTGAAATGCCACCGGTCAAATAGAGCAGGAGCGCGAGCTGAACGATATCGTAAGCGAGCAATATAGCCGCCTCTCGATCGTCGAGGCGACGGCTGGCCGCGAAGCGTATTCCGAGTGCAACATTGATCGCGGCAGTGAGTGCAACGATACCCAGCGCAAGCATGATCGGTAGATCGAAGCCGAGGCCCCAGTAGACCGAGACCAGCACGATCAATTGACCCGCGACCGCCAGCCAACGCAGGCGGACGAGCGTATCGAGCCGGAGCCCGAAGGGCCGCTCGGTCACGGGACGGTCGAATTCAACGGCCATGACACCAATCTAGGCGCAGACGGCACCAGGCGAAACCACCGAGGCAATCGGCCTAGGTCTTGGGTTAAAGCGGCGCGACTCCGGCCGGCTTGCGTTTTCGCCCCTCGTCATGCGACCTCCCGGCCCCATGAACAAGGCCATCGACCCGCTCCCCGTCGTTCAAGCCGAACGGCTGACCAAGCACTATGGTGAGACGATCGCCGTGGCAGGGATTTCGTTTTCGCTGGCGCAGGGCTCGGTGACCGGCTTGCTCGGCGGCAACGGCGCCGGCAAAACCACCACCATCGGCATGATGATGGGGCTGGTCGCGCCGACTGCGGGATGGGTGAAGGTGCTCGGCGCCGACATGGCGAAAGAGCCCTATAAGGCGCTCCATCGCATCAATCTGGAAAGCCCCTATGTGGATCTGCCGCATCGGTTGACCGTGCGGCAGAACCTTTCCGTGTTCGCCATGCTCTACGACGTAGTCGATGTCGCCGCGCGCATCGCGCGGTTGGCCACCGACCTGGCGCTTACTGAATTCCTCGACCGGCCCGCCGGAAAGCTCTCAGCCGGCCAGAAGACGCGCGTTGCGCTGGCCAAGGCGCTGATCAACGAGCCGGAAATCCTGATTCTCGACGAGCCGACCGCCTCGCTCGACCCCGATACGGCCGACTGGGTGCGGACGCATCTTGAGCGCTACCGGGAGCGGCGCGGCGCTTCGATTCTACTCGCGTCCCACAACATGAGCGAGGTCGAGCGACTGTGCGACCGCGTCATCATGATGAAGCTCGGCCAGATCGTCGACGACGACACGCCCGAAGGCCTGTTGGCGCGCTATGGCCGCAGCACGCTCGAGGAAGTCTTCCTCGATGTCGCGCGCAACCGGCGCCAGCCAGCGGACGAGCCCGCGAAAGAGGCCGCGTCATGAACACCGCCTCCCCGGCTTTCTCTCCGCGGCGCGTCGCTGCCATGGTGCTGCGCCATTTTTATCTGCTGCGCTCATCCTGGCCGCGGCTGCTGGAGATCGTCTATTGGCCGGCGGTGCAGATGACGATGTGGGGCTTCCTGCAGATCGGCATCGCGCCGCAGGCGGGTCTGCTCGCACAAGCCGCGAGCACGTTCCTCGCGGCGTTCCTGTTGTGGGATATCCTGTTTCGCGGCCAGCTCGGCTTCTCCATGTCGTTCCTCGAGGAGATGTGGTCGCGCAATATGCCGAACCTGATGATCTCGCCGCTTCGGCCGTTCGAGTTCGTGCTGCAGCTGATCGTCATGGGCACGGTGCGCATGGCGATCGGGCTCGTTCCGGTGACGTTCCTGGCGATTTGGTTCTTCGGATTCAACTTCTGGAGTCTCGGGTTTGCACTCGCCGCCTTCTTCGCCAATCTTCTGCTCACCAGTTGGGCGGTCGGAATGTTCTGCTCGGGGCTCGTGCTACGGAACGGCCTCGGCGCGGAGGGGCTCACGTGGAGCTTGATGTTCATCTTTCTCCCACTGACTTGTGTCTACTATCCGGTCTCGACGCTGCCGGCGTGGCTGCAACAGATCGCCTGGGCCTTGCCGCCGACTTCCGTGTTCGAAGGCATGCGTGCGCTCATGCTCGAGCAGACGTTTCGCGCGGACTTGATGGTTTGGGCGTTCGCACTCAACGTGCTCTGGATCGCCGCCGCGTCCGTCGCGTTCACCCTGCTGTTGAATTCTGCGCGGCGTGCCGGCTCGCTCATCCAGGTCGGCGAATAAGAGCCGGGCATCGCACTGCGGGCTTTCCCAATCCATTGACCCCATGACAAAAAAACGACACTCTGCTGCGGTGCAGCAGAAAAACGGCTGGGATTCGGCGGGGATCGGGGTTTTCGGCGGCGCGCCTTCGAGCGCGGCCGTAGACACTCCTTATATCACGACGCCGATCTATTGGTTCTACGAGATGAGCCTGGCTGCGCTCAATCCGTCGCGCGCATTCGCGGACATGACCAAGCTCTACTTCAAGAATCCGATCAATCCCCTCGCTCATACAGAGTTCGGAAAATCGATTGCCGCCGCCGCCGAGATGTTCGAACGCTCGACCCGGCGCTACGGCAAGCCCGAGTGGGGGATTTCCACCACGTTGGTCGGCGGCGAGCGGGTCGCGGTCAATATCAAGACCGTGTGGGAGCGGCCATTTTGCCGGCTGCTGCATTTCGAACGGGAGCTTGCGCGCACGCCGCGTGTGCCGCAGCCGCGCGTGCTGATCGTAGCGCCGATGTCGGGACATTATCCGACGCTGCTGCGCGGCACGGTCGAAGCATTTTTGCCCAAGCACGACGTCTACCTGACCGAATGGGTCGACGCGCGCATGGTGCCGGTCAGCGAAGGCCGTTTCGACCTCGACGACTATATCGACTACGTGATCGGCATCCTGCATTTTCTGCGCGGCGACTGCCACGTGGTCGCCGTCTGCCAGCCTTCGGTGCCGGTGCTGGCGGCGGTCGCGCGCATGGAGGCTGAGGACGATCCCTACGTTCCCAATTCCATGGTGTTGATGGGCGGGCCGATCGACACGCGCGAGAAGCCCACGGCGGTCAACACGCTGGCGGTCGAGCGCGGCATCGAATGGTTCAAGACCCATGTCATCGCCAAGGTGCCGTGGCCGCACCCGGGCTTCATGCGCGACGTCTATCCGGGCTTTCTGCAGCTCTCCGGCTTCGTCGGAATGAATCTCGAGCGCCATCTCGACGCGCATAAGGAGATGTTCAATCACCTGGTCGCCGGTGACGGCGACTCGGCGCAGAAGCACCGCGAATTCTACGACGAATATCTTGCCGTCATGGACCTCACCGCGGAGTTCTACCTGCAGACGGTGGATACCGTGTTCGTCCGCCACGCTCTGCCCAAGGGCGAGATGACCCATCGCGGCAAGCCGGTGGACCCGGCTGCGATCCGCCGCGTCGCGCTCCTCACGATCGAGGGCGAGAACGACGATATTTCCGGCATCGGCCAGACCGAAGCGGCGCACCGGCTGTGCGTGAATATCCCGGCCGAGCGCAAAGCGCATTATCTGCAGCCCGAGGTCGGGCATTATGGCGTGTTCAATGGCTCGCGTTTCCGCGCCGAAATCGCGCCGCGCATGTCCGACTTCATGCTGTCCAACAACCGCGGCTTTGCCGCCGCCGGCGCCGCCACCGCCAAACCCAGGCGCGTAGCAGTGCGCTAGCGCTTGCCCGAATCAAGCGTTTCGATTCTTCTCCGCTAGTGCGATTCGAAACCGCCGCGCAATTTCTCCTGCCGTTCCTGCGGCCCGCCCGGCGCAAGGCCGTGCCGGGTCCCGAGCGGCTGCTGGTGGCCGCAGCGGACGCAACCGTCGCAGTGACTGTCCTGCGCCATCCCCGCGCCCGCAACTACAATCTGCGCATCAAGGAATCGAGCCGCCAGGCGGTGCTGACCATGCCCCGGCGCGGCAGCTTGCGCGAAGCGCGCGCATTCGCCGAACGAAACGCGGCCTGGATCGCCGCGCGGCTTTCGCGCCTGCCGGCTCCGGTGCCCTTCGCACCCGGCTCTTCGATTCCGTTGCACGGTATTGCGCATGCGATCGAGCACCGGCCGAAGGCGCGCGGCACGGTCTGGACCGAGGAGCGCGACGGGCAGGCGATCTTGTGCGTGACCGGGCCGCCTGCGCATCTGCGGCGCCGCATCGCGGATTTCCTCAAGCGCGAAGCGCGGCGCCAACTCGTCGAGGCAAGTCGCCGCTACGCGGCCATGCTCGACGTAAAGATCGGCCGCATCGGCGTGCGCGACACCGGGAGCCGTTGGGGCTCGTGCTCGTTCGAAGGCTCGCTCTCGTTCTCCTGGCGGCTCGTGCTGGCGCCGCCATCCGTGCTCGATTATCTGGCCGCGCATGAAGTGGCGCACCGGGTCGAGCTCAATCATTCGCGGCGCTTCTGGCGGGTGGTGGAGCGGCTAGTGCCGGAATGGCGCCGCGCGGAGGCCTGGCTCAAGGCGCACGGCAATAGCCTGCACCGCTTCGGCGCAGCCTGATCAGCGGCGACCGAACAGCTTGTCGAACAGCCAGCGGTCGAGCGTCATGCCGGGGCTTTCACGCTCCGGTGTCGGCGAAGGTGTGCCCGGAACGTCCACGGGTGGAACAGCGCCCGGCAAGATGCCGGCGCCGATGCCGGGGAGCTCCACGACCGGCACATTCTGATGCGCGATGCGCATGAAACGGCTCCAGATTTCGACCGGCAGATTTGAGCCCGACGCGCGCTTGGTGGGCGAGCCGTCGTCGTTGCCGAGCCACACGCCGGCCACGAGCCGGCCGGTGTAGCCGACGAACCAGGCGTCGCGGAAATCCTGGCTGGTGCCGGTCTTCCCCGCCGCGGTCCAGCCGGGCAGCGACGCTCGGCGCGCGGTGCCGGTCGCGAGCGTCTCGGTGAGCATGCGATTCATCATCGCCACGTGCGCCGGCATGACCACGCGGCCAAGGCTGTTCGAGGTGCGGGCGAAGAGAATTTTTCCGCCTGGTCCTCGCA
>JAYUHJ010000503.1:0-2946 GCA_043767065.1 Hyphomicrobiales bacterium
GCCCGAGCGGAAAGCAGCTCAGAACGAGCGGCACGGTGCACGAGGGCAAGACGCTTCTCTATCGCGCAAGCAAGCTCGACTGCGATGTGTGCCCGCTCAGGCCCCGGTGCTGTCCGAAGGAACCATCACGCAAGATCCCGCGCGACATCCATGAGAATGCACGAGATGTGGCCCGGTCGTTCGCTGGCACCGTGCCCTTCGAGCAGTCGCGGTGTGAGCGCAAGAAGATCGAGATGCGGTTCGCACACTTGAAGCGCATCCTGCGGCTCACTCGCCTGCGATTGCGCGGGCCGCGCGGCGCCCAGTTCGAGTTCACGCTCGCCGCCACCGCCCAGAACCTGAGGCGGCTTGTCAAGCTCATCGCGAGACCACCGCCTCAGGCCGCCGAGTGCGTTGCATAGGCGTTCATCGTGCACATGTTGCGTCGATCGCGTCAGTGCCAGTGCGTTGGCCGCCGCTCCTACGAAGCGAGCGGTGACAGAGGGCTCGCCTCAACTCCACCGCTGATCTACGCCCGTTTCATCGCCGACTTTTGCAACAAAATCTGCCAGGAACGGACATTCAACGAAGATGCCTTTTCCCAGTTGGCGTCGAGCTTTCCATTGTTTAGGGCAGAAACTGCAGCGCACCGATAATAAGCAACAATACTCCGCTCATTGCGTCGAGTCCGCGCGAAATGCGCTCGACCGAGCCGCCATGCCGATTGATCAACTTCAGCATCCAGTCTCGAGCCAGGATCGTCCCTGCGGCCACGGCACCAAGTGTAAAGGTGACCCCAAACATCATCGCCACAGCGAATGTCAGACCCCCTTCCGGCACGCCGCGCGAGAGCGCTAGGAACATCGCGAACAGCGTGAGCGGGCAGGGAATGAGCCCAGCGATGATCCCAACCATCAGCCCTTCGCCGTGGATATGGGATTGTCTGCGAACCGCTCGGAAAATCAGCCACAGCCCGATCACGATCAGCATGCCCCGGCTGATGTTCTCCAGTGCTGGGGCGCGGCCCACACCGCCGAGCGTACGCGTGACGAGCCATGTCGCCGTGAACGCGAGCACGACCGCGGACAGCACGTGCACCGAGGCCAGCGTTCCTGCGACGGCAAGTCCACGCCCAAGAGCTAGGCGTGAACCCACGACATAGGACGCCAGAACCGTTTTCCCGTGTCCCGGCGTCAGCGCATGAATGGCGCCGAAGAAAATGCCGAGGGGCAATATGGCCACGAGCAAAGTCCAATCGCGCGTCGCGGCATAAGCTGACAGTTCGCTTGATACCGCCCCTTGAATCCAGCGCTGCGCCGCGATGAGGAAATCCACCTTGTCGCCAGTTATCCGCGCGCTGTGGGCCAATGCGGATGCAGATCGTCGATGACGAACGCGTGGGCATGCGCCCCGCTGTACTGGTCCTTGAGATGTGGATGGCCGGCCGGTAGTTCTTCATGCCGATGCGGAATGACTTCCGGGTCCGCCGCCGGCCACACCAGCAACGCCGCGACGAGGCCGCTCAAAGTGAGAATCGCGAGAACGAAGAGCGTGGCCGGTATGCCGGCCTTCAGACCGAGCCAACCGGCCAGGGGGTAGGTAAGAAGCCAACAGGCATGCGATAGCGAAAACTGCGCGGCGAACAAGGCCGGGCGGTCGTAAGCATGGGCCGAACGCCGCAATAGCCGCCCGGTCGGAATCAGGATCGAAGAATAACCGACGCCAAGCAGTGCCCAGGTCGCCAGCAAAGCCGGCCACGCTGCGTTCGGCACGATGCTGAGAAGTCCGGCGTATGTCAGCAGCAGGAGAGCGAGCAGACCGGCCGCCGGGAGCATGACCGCGCGGTCGCCGGTTCGCTCCAGCAGGCGAGGCAGCGAGAGCGCCGTGACCATCGATCCGCCGCCGAAACAGGCGAGCGCAATGGCGACCTCGGTATCGCTACGGTCGAGCAGCGAGCGCACGATCACCACGGTGTTGACGATCACCATGGCGCCGGCCGCCGCCACGGAAAGATTGAGCGCCAATAGTCCGCGCAGCCGCGGGGTCGCCAAATAGATGCGGATGCCGCGACTGGCATTCCGGAAGAACCCGCCGGCCTGAGGCTTGGCTTGAGACGCCGGCAGGGTCACGGAGAGCACCAGCGCAGCCGAAGCAAGGAATCCGACCACGGTCCCGCCGAACAGCCAATGAAAACCGATGGTCGTGAGCAGTGCTGCCGCCAACGCGGGGCTCAGCAAGCTTTCCAGATCGTAGGCGAGACGCGAGAGGGAGAGCGCGCGCGTGTAGTCCTTCTCGTCCGGCAAGATGTCGGGGATCGTAGCCTGAAACGTCGGCGTGAACGCAGCCGAAGCGGATTGCAGGAGAAAGATCAGGACATAGACCTGCCAGACTTCCGTGACGAACGGCAGCAACAGAGCGATCGCCGCCCGAACCAAATCCATGCTTACCAAAAATGCTCGCCGGGGAAGGCGAGCCGAGAAGCCGCCGACCACGGGCGCGATCCCGACATAAGCGATCATTTTGATCGCAAGCGCGGTACCCAGCACCGCGCCGGCTTCGCCGCCGGCAAGCTGATAGGCGAGCAGGCCCAGCGCGACCGTGAGCAGACCGGTCCCGGTCAGCGCGATTACCTGCGCCCCGAACAGATGCCGGTAGGTTCGGTTGGCGAGAATGTCGAGCATTGTAGCTCTGTCACCGTGAATTCGCAGACAAGAGCTGTTCCTCCCAGAACGGGCTCGCTGTCGCAAATACGTTGTAGCCGACCCCTGAGAATTTCTTGATGCGATCGAGCATGGTGAGATCGATCACCCGTTCGAAGCGATTGCTCGAGGGATTCAAGATGAATACCCGACACGGCGTCTCGTTCATGAGATAGCGCGTAGCTGTATGCTGGCGATCCGACCCGTGTTCTTCGCAGATGACCATCACATCGCCGGCAAGCAGCCGCTGGCCTCCCTTGATCGCATC
>JAYUHJ010000504.1:0-16285 GCA_043767065.1 Hyphomicrobiales bacterium
AAGACGTTTACTTCGAGATCGTTGTCGCGGGTATGCTCGCCGATGATCATGCCGCGATAGACTTTCCAGCCGGGCTCGATCAGCATCGGCCCGCGCGCCTCCAGATTCCACAGCGCATAGGCGACCGCCTCACCGTCGTCGGTGGAAATCAGAACACCGGTGCGCCGGCCGGGAATTTCGCCTTTGTAGGGCGCGTAGGCGTGGAACAGGCGGTTCATCACCGCGGTGCCGCGCGTGTCGGTGAGCAGCTCGCTTTGATAGCCGAGCAACCCGCGCGTCGGAACATGGAACACGAGCCGCAGGCGTCCGCCGCCCGAGGGGCGCATTTCCATCATCTCGGCGCGGCGTTCGGAGAGCTTCTGCACGACGATGCCGGAATGGATCTCGTCCACGTCGATGACGACTTCCTCGATGGGCTCCAGAATCTCACCGGTCTTCTCGTCGCGCGAAAGCACCACCTTGGGCCGCGACACCGACAGCTCGAAGCCCTCGCGGCGCATGGTCTCGATCAGGATCCCCAATTGCAGTTCGCCGCGGCCGGCGACCTCGTAGGCGTCGTTCTCGCTCGATTCGGAAATGCGCAGCGCGATGTTGCCCTCGGCTTCGCGGAACAACCGGTCGCGGATCATCCGGCCGGTGACCTTGTCGCCCTCGGTGCCGGCGAGCGGGCTGTCGTTGACGCGGAAGGTCATGGCGAGCGTCGGCGGATCGATCGGCTGGGCGGGGAGAGGTTCGGTGACCTCGGGGTCGGCGATGGTGTCGGCGACGTTGCCGAGTTCGAGCCCGGCGACGGCGACGATGTCGCCGGCGTGGGCTTCTTCCACGGCCGTGCGATTGAGACCGCGGAAAGAGAGCACCTTGGTGGTGCGCCCGGTTTCCACGAGCGTGCCGTCGCGGGCGAGCACCTTCACGTTCTGGCCCGCTTTGATCGAGCCGGAAGTGATACGGCCGGTGAGGACGCGACCGAGATAAGGGTTGGCTTCGAGGATCGTGGCGAGCAGCCGCAGTGGCCCCTCCTCGATCGTGGGCGCGGCTACGTGGCGCACTACCAGATCGAACAGGGGCGCCATGCCCTCATCCTTCGGGCCCTCGGGCGCGGTCGCCATCCAGCCTTGCTTGGCCGAGCCGTAGAGCAGCGGAAAATCGAGCTGCTCTTCGCTGGCATCGAGCGCGGCGAACAGATCGAACACTTCGTTGGCGACTTGCTGCGGACGGGAGTCGGAACGGTCCACTTTATTGATGACGACAATCGGCTTCAGCCCGATCTTCAGCGCCTTGCCGACGACGAACTTGGTCTGCGGCAGCGGGCCTTCGGCCGCGTCCACCAGCACGAGCACGCCGTCGACCATGTTGAGAATTCGCTCGACCTCGCCGCCGAAATCGGCGTGGCCGGGCGTATCGACGATATTGATGCGCGTGTCCTTCCACAGGACGGAGGTGACCTTGGCGAGGATCGTGATCCCGCGCTCGCGCTCGAGCTCGTTGGAATCCATCGCTCGCTCGGCCACCCGCTCGTTATCGCGGAAAGTGCCGGATTGCTGCAGCAGCCGGTCCACGAGCGTGGTCTTGCCGTGGTCGACGTGTGCGATGATGGCAACGTTGCGCAAAGGCATGAATCGGTCCGAAACGGAGTGAGGAGCGGCGCAATCTACTGACGGATCGCGCCGTGGCAAGCATCGATTTGTTTACTTTAGGCGGGCGCCGTGCGGCCCCAGGGGCCCGCACCGCCGCTGGCGCGGGCCGCACGCACCATCATCATCTCGCCGAGGTTCTCGGCCGTTAGCAGTCCCACGAGCTTGCCCGCGGCGTCGGTCACGCCGATGACGCCGGCGGCCTGTTCGGAGAGCGGCTTCAAGGCGCTTTCCAGCATGGCGCGGGCCGAAATCACCGGCACATCCGGCTGCATGATCTCGAGCACCGGGGTCGCCGAGCCCTTATTCTTGAGCGCCTTGATCATGGCGTCGCGGGTCAATACGCCGCGCAGGCGGCCGCCGCCATCGACCACCGGAAACTCTTTCTGCGTGGTGCGGATCAGGCATTCGACCGCGTCGTTTACGCTCGCATCGGTGCGCAGCGCCTCGAACTTGGTGATCATCGCGTCGGCGACGAGCGCGCCACGCGATACTTCGCGCAGCTGCACGTGGCCGGCCTCGCCGGAAGCGGCGAGGAAGACGAAAATGCCGATGATGACGAGCATAGGGTTGGTGAAGATGCCGAGTATGCCGAGCGCGATGGCGAAGCCCTGTCCGATGGAGGCCGCGATCTCGGTGGCGCGGGCGAAGCCGAGGCGAATGGCCAAGAGCGCGCGCAGCACCCGGCCGCCGTCCATGGGGAAGGCCGGGATCAGGTTGAAGAGGGCGAGAAAGATATTCGCGCCGGCGAGCTTGGCGGCCATGCCGATCTTCGGGTCCTGGATGTTCATCAGGTTGTTGGGATCTACGGTCGCGCCGAGGAATAGGATGAGAAGTGCCGCGATCACCACGTTCACTAGGGGACCCGCGATCGCAACCACGAGCTCTTCCGTCGGCTTCTCGGGAATGCGCTCGAGATTGGCGATGCCGCCGAAGAACCAAAGCGTTACATCCGGCGTTTTCACGCCGTAGCGGCGAGCGGCGAAGACGTGGCCGAACTCGTGCAGCAGCACGCACAGGAACAAGAGCGAGACGAACAGCACGCCCTCATAGGCCGCGCTGGCGCCGCCCTGGCGGTAATAGGCCGCGCCGATCCAGATCAGGAACAGAAGGAAAGTGAAATGAATCCGCACCGCCGTTCCGGCGACGGTGCCGACCTTGAGCGACCAGGACATGGCGATCTCCCGCGCACGTTGCGTGCGTCAGCTTCTAAGTAGGGATTTACGGCGCTAAGTGCCAGCAGTCGGTAAAATCAGCGCTTTTCGGTCTTGCGCTTGCGCATGGCGAGCGTGCGCAGGCGAAGCGCGTTGAGCTTGATGAAGCCCGCGGCGTCACGGTGATCATAGGCGACCGCGCCTTCTTCGAAGGTGACGAGTTCGGGGTCGTAGAGCGAGTAGAGGCTCTCGCGGCCGACGACCGTGACGTTGCCCTTATAGAGCTTGAGCTTGACGCGGCCGGTGACAAATTCCTGGCTCTTGTCGATCAACGCTTGCAGCATCTCGCGCTCGGGCGAGAACCAAAAGCCGTAATAGATCAACTCGGCGTAGCGTGGCATCAGCGAATCCTTGAGATGCGCGGCTTCGCGGTCGAGCGTGATCGACTCGATGCCGCGATGCGCCGCGAGCAAGATCGTTCCGCCCGGCGTCTCGTAGACGCCGCGCGATTTCATCCCGACGAAGCGGTTCTCCACGAGGTCAAGCCGGCCGATGCCGTTGGCGCGGCCGAGTTCGTTGAGCGCGGTGAGCAAGGCCGCAGGCGACAATTTCTTGCCGTCGACTGCGACCGGATCGCCTTTCTCGAAATCGACCGTGATGGACGTCGCCTTGTCGGGCGCGTCCTTCGGATCGATGGTGCGCTGGTAGACGTAGTCGGGCGCTTCCGCGTTCGGGTCCTCCAGCACCTTTCCCTCGGAGGACGAGTGCAAGAGGTTGGCGTCCACGGAGAACGGCGCCTCGCCGCGCTTGTCCTTGGCAATCGGAATCTGATGCGTCTCGGCGAATTCGAGCAGCTTCTTGCGCGAGGTCAAATCCCATTCGCGCCAGGGCGCGATCACGTGGATATTCGGCTCGAGCGCATAATAGGCGAGCTCGAAGCGAACTTGATCGTTGCCCTTGCCGGTGGCGCCGTGGGCGACCGCATCGGCGCCGACCTTGCGTGCGATCTCGATCTGCTTCTTCGCGATCAGAGGGCGCGCGATGGAGGTGCCGAGCAGATACTGCCCTTCATAGAGGGCGTTGGCCCGGAACATCGGGAAGACATAGTCGTGGACGAATTCCTCCTGCAGATCTTCGACGAAAATGTTGCCGGGCTTGATGCCCAAGAGCGCGGCCTTCTTCCGCGCGGGCTCGATCTCGCCGCCCTGGCCGAGATCGGCCGTGAAGGTCACGACCTCGGCGCCGTAGGTGGTCTGCAGCCATTTCAGGATGACCGAGGTGTCGAGCCCGCCGGAATAGGCGAGCACCACCTTCTTGATGTCCTTGGCCATGGGGTTTTCCCGCAAGCGCGGGGCCGGCCCCGCGAAGTGGCGCACTTATAGGCGGAAGCCGGAATCGCGCAAGCCAAGGGCCGATGGCTTGGCGCAGCCGGGCCAATCGCGGGTGCGCAAACTTAAGTTTTTGGTGAACGCGGGCCGAGATTGCGCAGATTGCGGGCGAAGCCCTCGAGCCGGCGCTCGACGCCCTCTTCGGAAAGCCGGGTGCGCGGCCAGCGGTAGATCAGTCCATGCAGGAGCCACACGAGGAGAAACGTGAACACGCCGGCAAAGATCACGTCGGTGAAAAAATGCGCGCCCATGACGATACGCAATCCGCCGACGGCGAGGCCATAGAGAATCGCGCCGGCATAGGCGAGCCCGCTCCAGGGCGGCGGCACGAGCGAGGCCGGCACCAGCATCAGGAAGGCGCTGGAAGTTTCGCCCGAGACGAACGAGCAATTGTACTCGCAGGTGCTGCGCGGATCCCACCAGGCGACGAAGCGCTCGCCGCCGCCGAACTGCGTGACCTCATTGGGTCGCGGCCGCGGCCATTCCGACTTGAGAATCCCGTTGACCAAGAGGCCGGGTCCGAGCACGAGCGCGGCCAAAAAAAAGATCGCCGCCCGGCCTGGGATCAGCAGCTTCCGTCGTGGGGCAACGAGCTTGAGAGCGAGCACGAGCAGGATGAACGCGACGATCAGGATCGTCACCCACTCGGCGCCATGACGCAGCCCCTTGACCCAGGCTGCTTTGTCCAGCGGGAACCGCTTCAGCACGGGATCGTAGAAGGCAGCGCTGATCGCCAAGTCGAGATCGGGGCGCAAGCCGAAAACGAGCCCCACCACCGCCGCGATCACAAGCGCAATCAAGAGACCGGTGCGGGACAAATCGGCTTCTCCGGCGGATGCGGGCAGGGTCTAGCCTAGGCAGACCGCGATGAGAAGGCAGGTGATCGAGCCTTGCGCTGCCACGCAAGCGAGGGAAAGATCGGCGAGCCGCGGTCTGCGGCGCATGGGGGGCGGGAATGAAGCCGCGGATCGATTTCTGGTACGACTTCGCATCGACCTATTCGTATCTGGCCGCCTCCCGCGTCGGGCCGCTCGCCGAGGCCGCCGGCGTTTCGCTCTCGTGGCGGCCGTTCCTGCTCGGGCCGATCTTCAAGTCGCAAGGCTTGGATTCGTCCCCGTTCAGCATCTATCCGGTCAAAGGCCGCTACGCGTGGCGCGATATGGAGCGGCTTGTGGCGCGGCTGGGCCTGCCGAAGTTCTCGCCGCCCAGTCCGTTTCCGGCGCACTCGTTGCTCGCCGCGCGCGTCGCGCTCGCGCTTGCCGACGAGGCGCGGCCTGATTTCACGCGCGCTGTCTATCGGGCCGAGTTCGCCGAGGGCCGCGACATTGCCGACAAGGCGCTGATTGCGGAAATCCTCCGCGGGCTCGGACACGACGCGGAATCCGTGCTCGCAAAAACCGGCGAGCAGGCGCTCAAGGACAAGCTGCGCACCGAGACCGAGGAAGCGGTGCGGCAACGTATTTTCGGGGCGCCCAGTTTCATCGCCGAGGACGGCGAGCTGTTTTGGGGCAACGACCGGCTCGAGCAAGCGCTCGACTGGGCGCGCGGCAAGAAATCCTGAGCTTCAGGGCTTCGGGTTCTCGGTGGCGTCAGGCGTGTGCCAGCGGCCGGCATTGCGGCCCGCGAACAGCCAATAGACCAGCCCGGCTGCGACGCCGGCACCGGCCATGATCTCGGCCCCGCGCGTCAAGAACACCCGGCCCGGCTCGTCGGTCGGCAGAATCGTTCCGAAGAAAAAACCGATCGCGCCGCCGGCGAGCGCGTAATAGAGAATCGAGCGCCAGGAAAAGCTCTCGGCGAGCAGAACTGCGATCATCGCCGGGACAAAGGCGAGGAAGGCGATCCCGGCGCTGGTGGCGAGCGTGAAAAGCCAGAAGAAGCTCACCTCGACGCGCTCGAACGGCGGCTGCACATCGGCCAAAACGGCCGCGCCAATGGTGATGGTGGCGGCGGCGGCGAAACTCGCCAAGCAGAACGCCAATGCGATCATGAAGACGCGACCGATGATTGCCACGGTCAATCCGTCATCGCCATGGCGCGCAGCGCCAGGCGTTCGCGGGCGGAAAGCTTCTGGCTCTCGGACTTGAGCTGGCCGCAGGCGGCCAGAATATCGCGGCCGCGCGGCCGGCGCACCGGCGAGGCGTAGCCGGCGCGAAAAACGATCTCGGAGAAGCGCTCGATGGTCTCCCAGTCGGAGCATTCGTATTTGGTGCCGGGCCAGGGATTGAACGGAATCAAGTTGATCTTGGCCGGGATGCCCTTCAAGAGCCGCACCAGCGCGTGGGCGTCCTTCTCGCTGTCGTTGACGTCCTTGAGCATCACGTATTCGAAGGTGATGCGCCGGGCATTGGAGAGGCCCGGATAATTGCGGCAGGCCTCGAGCAGATCCTTGATCGGGTATTTCTTGTTGAGCGGCACCAACTCGTCGCGCAGCTCGTCGCGGGCCGCGTGCAGCGAAACCGCCAGCATGGCGCCAAGCTCACCGAGATTTTCGATCTCCGGCACCACGCCCGAGGTCGAGACCGTGATCCGGCGCTTGCCGACCGAGAGCCCTTCGCCGTCGGACATGGTCTCGACCGCGCGCTTCACCGCGTCGAGGTTATAGAGCGGCTCGCCCATGCCCATGAAAACGATATTGGTGACGAAGCGGCCGCCGCTCGGCACGATCGCGCCACCGAACTCGGGCTTGCCCGAGTTCGGATCTTGAGTAGGCAAGTCGGGCAAGCCCGACTTGCGTGGTAGCGCCGCGCCCGGCCATTCGCCGAGCCGGTCGCGGGCGAGCATCAGCTGGGTGACGATCTCTTCGGCGGTGAGGTTACGCACCAGCCGCTGCGTGCCGGTATGGCAGAAGGTGCAGGAAAGCGTGCAGCCGACTTGCGAGGAGACGCAAAGCGTGCCGCGCCCGGCCTCGGGGATATAGACGGTCTCGATCTCATAGGGCTTCTCGCCGGGATGATCGGCGGGAAGGCGAATGAGCCATTTGCGGGTGCCGTCGGCCGAAACCTGCTCGATCGCCACCTCCGGCCGATCGAGCGAGAAGCGTGCGGAAAGCCGTTCGCGCATTTCCTTTGCGACATTGGTCATGGCGTCGAAGTCGCGGACGCCGCGGAAATAGATCCAGTGCCAAAGCTGCGCTACGCGCATCTTGAGGTCGCGCTCGGCCACGCCGAGTTCGATCAGCGCCGCACGCAGGCCGTCGCGGTCGCGGCCGGCGAGCGAAGGCTTCGCGCCGCTGCTCGCGGGCGTCGTCTCAGGTTTCACGGTTTCGATCGTAGCGCTCATGACAGGCTCTTAGTGCGCCCGAGAGCGCCCCGCCGTCAACGGCGCGCGCTTAACGGCACGCCTTCAGCGGCACTCTTGCGCCACGCGGTCGAGCGCCTGGGCAAAGCCGGTGAGCGAATATTTATCGGTGGTCGCGTTGCCGCGCGCCGACGTGCTCTTGATCGTCAGGTCGCGGCCGCGGCGCAGCGCATCCACCAGGCGGGCCTCCTCGGCGACGTTGCGCACCCAGGCGCTGTCGGTTTTCGTATAGAGCGTGAACGCGGTGCCGCCGATATCGGCGGTCGCATCGCTGCCATCCTTGATCTTGAACCCGGCGATGATGCTGACCTCGTTCTTGACGTTCTCGCCCGGGCGGGTGCTGACGAAGAAATAGCCGGGATCGCGCTTCAAGGTGGCGGGCTGGCGCTCCTTGGGCTGCGAAAGCGCGTAGCAGATCTTGGTGCGGGCGGCCTGACTGACATAGACGCCCCAGTCACCGTACTGCGCGACGAGCGCGGGGCCCGCAGGCGCTTGCGCCAGCGCCGGCAGGGCGAGCGCGGTGAGGATCGCGGCGGCAAGAGCGGCGCGGATGGCATGCATGGTCGTTCCTTCCGGCGCGAAGCAGTCGAGCGAGAAATACCCGCCGCCGGTCCGGTTTGCAAAGGCGTTGAGTAGACCGCTAGCGATGGACGCCGCCGAAAAAATGGCGCAACAAGCGCAAAACCAAGGAGGGGGCATTGAAAGCTTTGCTTTGCCTGCGTTACGGGCCGCCCGAGTCGCTCGAAATCAAGGACATTCCGGAGCCCGAGGCCGGACCCGGCGAGGTCGTTGTCGAGGTGGCCGCGGCGGCGCTCAATTTCTTCGACACGCTGGTGATCGCCGGCAAATACCAGGTGAAACCCGAGTTCCCGTTTTCGCCCGCCGCCGAATTCGCCGGCACGGTCGTGGCACTGGGCGAAGGGGTGAAGGGCTTCAAGCCTGGCGAGCAGGTCGCCGGCTATATGGGGTTCGGCGCCGCGCGCCAGAAAGTCGCGGCTCCGGCGGCGCAGCTCATCCATGTGCCGCAGGGGCTGGCGCTGGAGAAAGCTGCGGGCCTGTTCGTCACCTATGGCACCACGATGCACGCGCTGAAAGATCGCGCCAAGCTGAAAGCCGGTGAGACGCTCGCGGTGCTGGGCGCCACCGGCGGCGTGGGACTGGCGGCGGTCGAGCTCGGCAAGCACATGGGTGCACGAGTGATCGCCTGCGCATCTTCCGCCGAAAAGCTCGAGTTCGCGCGCGCGCATGGTGCGGCCGAAGTCATCGACTACTCGAAGGAAGACTTGAAAGAGCGGTTGCGCGCGCTCACGGGCGGCAAGGGCGTCGACGTCATCTACGATCCGGTCGGCGGCGCCTATGCGGAAGCGGCACTTCGGTCCATCGCCTGGGAAGGGCGCTTCCTCGTGGTCGGCTTCGCGGCCGGCGAAATTCCGAAAATTCCGCTCAATCTTCTCCTGCTCAAGGGCTGCGACGTGCTCGGCGTGTTCTGGGGCGAGTTCCTTCGCCGCACGCCGGAGAAGCAGAAGGCCAACATGCAGGAGATTCTTTCGCTCGCCGGCGCGGGCAAAATTTCCGCGCACGTGGACGCGGTCTATCCGTTGGAGCGCGCGGTCGAGGCGCTCAATGCGCTCGCCAACCGCAAGGTGAAGGGCAAGGTCGTGCTTAAGCCCTGATCAGGACCGGGCGGGCTCGAGGGCTGCGAGCGCCTTGCGCGCCGCCGCGCGGTGCTCCGGCCGCATGTGCGAAGCGATGAGCTGGAGCGTCGCGGCCAGAACCGCTGCATCGTCGGTGAAGCCGAGCACCGGCAGGAAATCCGGGATCACGTCGGTCGGCAGAACGAAATAAGCGAGTGCCGCGAAGATCATGGTGCGCACGCGCGTCGGCGTCGCCGGATCGAACGCGCAGAAATAGGCCGCGACCGCATCCTCGGCGAAAGGAATGTATCGCGCCGCCGCTTTGAGCTTGCGCCAGAAGCCGCGCTCGACGCGGGCGCGGTCGCCGGGGCGGATCATCGGGAGATTGGCGGCGTTCGACATAGGAGCTTCCTCGTATCCCAGATAGGGATCAAACGAACTTCTTGCCAGCCAGGATCAGCAGCCCGAGAAACAGCCAGACCGCGCCGCGTGAAAAGGCCTCGGAAGGCTTGGCGTCGGCGGTATAGCGCGACAGGAAACCCGCGACGAACAGGGTCGCCAGCCCCAGGTAATAGATGAAGTTATAGGCTGCGGCCTGGCCGATCCCGAAAGGATGCGAGGCGCCGAGCACGACGACGGAAGCGAGTGGAAAGACCGCGGTCGGGAACGACTCCCGCCATAGCTCGCGGCGGGCGGGCTGGTTGAGGCGGGGGCCGAGTTCGGTCTCCTTCTTGGAGAGCTCGATGAAGAACTTGCTCACTACGGTGATGCCGGCCAGCACCAGGCCGCCCACGATCGCGTCCCGCGTCGTCACTTCGCCGGGCTGGACCGCGATCAGCGCCGTCAGCACCGCGATCACGCCGTAGAGCGTGCCGGCGATCAGCAGCGCTCGATCGTGGCGCAGTCGAAATCGCGCTTTCGACGTGTGCGAAGTCATCGCTCAGTGCCCTGCGATCTTGTCCATGGCCTCGGCCAGTCGAATGTCGAGCTCGGTGAGGCCGCCGGCATCGTGGGTCGAAAGCGTCACCTCGACCGTGCGCCAGACGTTGCTCCATTCAGGATGGTGGCTCATCTGCTCGGCCACGAGTGCCACGCGCGTCATGAAGCCGAAGGCCTCGTTGAAATCCTTGAAGGTGAATTTTCTTGCGATCGCGTCGCGGCCGGCGGCCTCCTTCCAGGCCGGAACGCGCGCCAGCGCCTGTGCGCGCTTGATGCTGGTGAGCTTCTCGCGGGAGGCTTTTTCTAGGACCATGACTCTCTCCTATTCGAGCGGGTAGGCGGCCTCGACCACATAGGGGCCGCCGCCGGTCGAGGCGCGCGACGAGAACAGGACGAAGCGAGGGATCGCGAACGCGGGGCTCCTGAAATAGCCGTGGCTTGCAAGATATTCAGCGACCGCGCGAGTGGAGGCATCGCGCAGCCGCGCCAGCGTGACGTGCGGCGTGTATTTGCGCGACTCGGGCGGCAGCCCCATACGCTGCAGCAGGCGTTCGTGCTCGGCTTGCAGCTCCAGGAGCGCTGAACTGCCGTTGGCCGCGGCAAATACCGCGCGCGGTTTTCTCCCGCCGAACTGGTCGAGCCCGTTCAGCACGATTTCGAAGCCGCGGCGGCGCACGCGGCCGAGCAATTCGCCGATTTCGTGAGCGATCACATCGTCTACGTCGCCGATGAAGCGCAGCGTCAGGTGATAGTTTTCCGGATCGATCCAGCGCGCGCCCGGCAGGCCGCCACGCAACAAAGCGAGGCTATCGGCCACCTCGCGCGGGATCTCGACGCCGGTGAAGAGCCGCGGCATGCCATCATCCCTTGCGCGTCTTGGCGCGCCCGATCAGCGCCTCGACCGCCGGAAGAATGCGCTCGACGATGACGGCGACGCCGTCGGCGGTCGGATGCATGCCGTCCGGAAGGTTGAGCTTGGGCTCGGCGGCGACGCCATCGAGGAAGAAAGGATAAAGCGCTACACCGTGGGTCTTGGCGAGCTCGGGAAAAATAGCGTCGAAAGTGCCGGTGTAAGCGGCGCCAAGATTGGGCGGCGCGCGCATGCCGGCGATCAGAACCTCGATGTTGCGCTCCTTCAGGCGGCGAACGATGGCGTCGAGGGCGTTCTTCGTGACGGCCGGGGGAACACCGCGCAGCGCGTCATTGGCGCCTAGTTCGAGAATCACCGCGGCCGTCCCCTCGCGCACCGACCATTCGAGGCGCGCCAGGCCGGCCGAGGCAGTGTCGCCGGATACGCCGGCGTTCTCGATCCGTACGTCGTAACCTTTGGCCTTGAGCGCGGCCTCGAGCCGGGCCGGGAAAGCTTGCGGCGCGGTGAGGCCGAAGCCTGAGCTCAGGCTGTCGCCGAACACGACGATCCGCATGGGTTCGGCGGCTGCCGGGAAGGCGAGCAGGGCCAACGCACACAATGCCGCGAGCCGTGCTAGCAGGGCTTGGCGCGGCATCCGCCATGCCCCATTTAAGGCCGAAGCGCCGGCCAGAAATCCACCTGTCGAACGAAGCGAACGCATGAACGTCTCTCCGCCGCCGCGCCGCCAGGAACCGCCCGCGATCCTGCTCGAAGGCGTCGATCTTACGCTCGGCAGCGGCGCTGCGCGCGTACATATCCTCAAAGAAATAGTGCTTCAAATCGGCCGCGGCGAGGCGGTGGGCCTGGTTGGCCCCTCGGGCTCGGGCAAGTCGACGCTGCTGATGGTGATGGCCGGCCTCGAGCGGCCGGATCGCGGGCGCATCGTGGTCGCCGGGCAGGAGCTCGGCCCGCTCGACGAGGACGGCCTCGCGCGCTTTCGCGGCCGGACCATCGGCATCGTGTTCCAGTCGTTCCACTTGATCCCCACCATGACCGCGCTCGAGAACGTGGCGGTGCCGCTCGAGCTTGCCGGCATCAAGGATGCGCTGGCGCGGGCGACGCGCGAGCTTGAAGGGGTCGGACTCAAGGGCCGTCTTGGCCACTACCCGGCGCAACTCTCGGGTGGCGAACAGCAGCGGGTCGCGCTCGCTCGGGCGCTGGCACCCGCACCGGCACTCTTGATCGCCGACGAGCCGACCGGGAACCTCGACGAGGCGACCGGCCGCGAGGTGATGGATTTGCTGTTCGCCAAGCACGCGGAGCGCGGTTCGACGCTGATCGTCGTTACGCACGATGTCGCTCTGGCGCAGCGTTGCGGCCGGATCGTGCGCATGCGCTCGGGTCACATCGAAGCGGAAGCGAAATCGGAAGCACGGGGCGGCGCATGAGCGTGCTGGCACCGGCCGCTCCTGCCCTGGGCGGCGGTTTCCGTAGCGCGCTGCGGTTTGCGCTTCGCGAGATTCGCGGCGGCGTGCGCGGTTTTGGCGTCTTTCTCGCGTGCCTGGCGCTGGGCGTGGCCGCGATCGCCGGCGTCGGCTCGTTCGCGGCGGCACTCTCCGACGGGCTCGCGCGCGAGGGCGGAACGATCCTGGGCGGTGATGCCGCCTTTTCGCTGGCCAACCGGGAAGCGAGCGCCACGGAGAAGAGTTTTCTCGAAGACCGCGGCGCGGTTTCCGCGGTCGCCACCATGCGCGGCATGGCGCGCAGCGGCGAAGCCACCGCGCTGGTGGAGCTGAAATCCGCCGATCTTCGCTATCCGCTGACGGGAACCGTCGCGCTCGATCCGCCCGGCCCGCTGCAGCAGGCATTGGCCAAGCGCGACGGCGCGTTCGGCGCGGTCGCGGAGGCAGCGCTGCTCGTGCGTCTTGGCATCGCGCCCAGCGCGCGCATCCAGGTGGGAGATGCGATTTTAGAAATCACGGCCAAGATCGCGTCCGAGCCCGACCGGCTCTCGGTGGGGCTCGGGTTCGGGCCGCGGCTTTTGGTTTCGGACGAAGCGCTGCGTGCGACCGGGCTTCTGCAGCCGGGAAGCCTTGTGCGCTGGTCTTACCGGATCAAACTTCCCGATACGCGCGAAGCCGCGCTCGCAACCTTGCTCACCGATGTGCGCGAGCGTCTGCCTGAGGCCGGCTGGGAGGTTCGCACTCGCGCAGGGGCTTCGCCGCAGCTCGAGCGCAACGTGCAACGCTTCGCGGATTTTCTGACGCTCGTCGGGCTCACTGCGCTTTTGGTCGGCGGCGTCGGCGTCGCCAATGCGGTCAAGCACTATCTCGATCGCAAGCGCGGGGCGATCGCGATCTTCAAGGCCGTGGGCGCTACCGGCGGCACAGTGTTTACGGTGTATCTGACCGAGATTGGGCTGATCGCGTTCGTCGGTATCGCGATCGGGCTCGTGGTCGGCGCGGCCCTGCCGTTCGCGGTCGCGGGCCTGTTCGGCACGCTGATTCCGTTGCCGCTGGCACCTGCGATCCAGTCCGAGGCGCTGATGACCGCGCTCGCTTTCGGCTTCCTCGTCGCGTTTGCTTTCGCGCTCTGGCCGCTCGGGCGCGCCCATGACGTGCCGGTGTCGGCGCTGTTCCGCGACGTGGTCGAGCCCGACAAACGTTGGCCGCGGCCGCGCTATGTGGTGCTTGCGGCGCTTGCGGTCGTGTCCCTGGTCGGTCTTGTGATCGGGACCGCGGTCGAGCGACGGATCGCGATTTTCTATGTGATGGCTGCGGCCGGTGTGTTCATCGTCTTGCGCTTGCTCGCCTCGGGCCTGATGGCGCTCGCCAAGCGCTTGCCGCGGCCACGCTCGACCGTGCTCAAGCTGGCGCTTGCCAATATCCACCGGCCAGGCGCGCTGACGCCGACCGTGGTGCTGTCGCTCGGGATCGGGCTTTCTCTCCTGGTGACGCTTGCGCTGATCGAGGGAAATTTGCGGCGGCAATTGACCGCGACGCTGCCGGAGCGCGCGCCGAGCTTCTTCTTCCTCGACGTGACGTCGGCCGAGGTTCCGCGCTTCAACGTCTTCATCGGGGAGAACGCACGCGGAGCAATGCTCGCAGAAGTCCCACTCCTCCGCGGGCGTATCCTCCGGCTCGCCGGTAGGTCGGTCGAAGAGATCAAGCCCGACGCCGATCAGGCCTGGGTGCTGCAGTCCGACCGCGGCATCACCTACACCGATGCGCTTCCGGAAGGCTCGCTGCTCGCCGACGGCACTTGGTGGCCGAGGGACTATTCCGGTCCGCCGCTGGTGTCGTTCGAGAAGCGCGCCGCCGACGGTCTCAAGCTCAAGGTCGGCGACATGGTCGTGGTCAATGTGCTCGGCCGCAACATCGAGGCGAAGATCGCAAATCTGCGCGTGGTCGAATGGGAGACACTCGCCATCAATTTCGTCATGGTGTTTTCGTCCAACACCTTCCGGGGCGCGCCGCACTCGGTGCTGGCGACCCTCACCTATCCCGACGGCGGCACGGCGGCGGACGAGCTCGCTCTCCTGCAGAAAGTCGCGGCCGCCTTTCCGGCGGTGACCACGGTGCGGGTCAAGGAAGCGCTCGACGCGATCAACGCGGTCGTCACCGACTTGGCGCTCGCGGTGCGCGGGGCGACCGCGGTCACGCTGATCGCAAGCGTGCTGGCGCTCGCCGGCGCGCTCGCCGCCGGCCACCACACGCGGGTTTATGACGCGGTGATCCTGAAGACGCTTGGGGCCACGCGCGGGCGTCTGGTGCTCGCCTATGGTCTCGAATACGCGATCCTCGGACTTGCGACCGCGGTCGTCGCTACCGCGGCCGGAGCCTTCGCGGCGGCCTATATCGTCGAGCGGATCATGCGCTTCCGCTTCACATTCGATCCATGGACCGCCGGGATGGCAGCAGGCGTCGCGATCCTGCTCACGGTCGCCTTCGGGCTGATCGGCACCTGGCGGGCGCTGGGGCAGAAACCGGCGCCGGTGTTGAGGAACCTCTGATTCGAGCCGATTCGGGACCGGCGCCATAAACCCTTCATAAACCTCGCGGTTTATTCACTTGCCGCGCCCATACGCGGTCCCCATATTAGGGGTCGAATTACCACCGAGCGATTGAAACACAAGGCTCGGCGATCAAAGGGGAGAGAGAGGACCAAATGTCCGAATACAACACCAATCCTGCGACGCGTATCGGCTCGACGGTCGCGCGTGAGCGCGCTGGCGTCGATGCGGGCCTGCGTGCCTACATGCTCAGGGTCTACAACTACATGACCCTCGGCCTCGCCATCACCGGCGCCGCGGCGCTCGGCACCTACATGCTCGCGGTGCAGAACCCGGCGGTGCGGCAATTCCTGTTCGCGAGCCCCTTCAAGTGGGTCGTGATCCTGTTGCCGCTCGCGTTCGTGTTCTTCCTCGCCTTCCGCATCGAAAAGATGAGCGTCGCCGCGGCTCAGGCGACGTTCTGGACCTACGCCGCGCTGGTCGGCGTGTCGTTCGCAGTGCTGCTGTTCATCTTCACCGGCCAGAGCATCGTGCGGGTGTTCTTCATCACGGCCGCCTCGTTCGGCGCGCTCAGCCTCTACGGCTACACCACGCAACGCGATCTTTCGGCGTTCGGCTCGTTCCTGATCATGGGCCTGTTCGGGGTCATCATCGCCTCGCTGGTGAACATCTTCGTCGCGTCCACCATGCTGCAATTCATCATCTCGGTGGTCGGCGTCCTGGTGTTCGCGGGCCTCACGGCTTGGGACACCCAGCGCATCAAGGAGATGTACTTCGCGGGCGACGGCGAACTGGTGGCCGGCCGCAAGGCGATCATGGGCGCGCTCTCGCTCTACCTCAACTTCATCAACATGTTCACGATGCTTCTGCAGCTCTTCGGTCAGCGCAACGACTGACGAGCGGCACGACGGAAATAGCGAAGGCCCCGGCTACAAGCCGGGGCCTTTTGCTTTCGTGAGATCAGTCGACCAGCGTAAGCCGGCGGTCGATTACCCGGAGCACCCGGTCAAGATCTGATCCGCGCTTGAGCACATGGCCCGAGGCGGAGACAACCGCATAGGCGCCCTGGCGGCGGGCCAGGCCAAGCACCTTCTCAATCCGGTAGAGCGGCACCTCGGCGGCGCGATGGAATACGGCGAACACCGCCCGGTCGCGCAGGAACGCGATCGCGTAGTCGCGCCATTCGCCGGCGGCGACCTTGCGGCCATAGAGATCGAGGATGCGGAGCAGTTCGCCGCGATCGAACGTAACGCGGGGGGCAGGGGGCCGGAAGGATTGGCGCCTGGCGGCCCCCGGGAAAACTATCGGCTCAAGATCGCTCAATGGCGCCTCCAGAGTCGGACCATGATCGCGCCACCAGGGCGCGCCGACAAGCCC